>NZ_JBNHFG010000048.1:0-16057 GCF_059090025.1 Arthrobacter sp. Y3224198 | reverse complement strand
GCGCCCAGTCCTCCTCCTCGGCGCGGCGGGAGCGGGCTGGCTATGGATCGTTTCCCCGGCCGGGGCCGGACGGGCTTACCGCCTGTCCGGCCCCGGCCGTTTTTGTGCGCTGCAGTTTCCCTGCCCGCGGATACCGCGTGCTTCGGCATGCCGCTCCAAGTGCGCGTGAGTGCTCCGCCCGTTATGGTTGCACGTACTGCGGCCGTTGAGCCGCGAACGCACTGACACGATCAGCAAATGGGGGAAACATGAACGGACCACAGGAGCACAACAACGGGTATGCCCAGCGACCCGGCCAGGGGCAGCCGCAAGGGCAGGGTCCGGTTCCGCCGGGACCGGCGTTCCAAGGCACCCCGGCCTACCCGGGGACACCGACCACCCAGGGAGCTCCGGCATACCCGGGAGCACCGGCCGCCCAGGGAGCTCCGGCATACCCGGGCGCACCGACCGCGCAGGGATACCCGGGAGCACCGGCTTACCAGACGGCACCTGTCGCGGCGAAGCGGCCCAAGCAGGTGGACTCATCCTTCGCCATGCTGATGGTTGTCCTGGTCCTTACCGTCCTGAGCGTTCCTGTCGGGATCGCCCAGCTGAACTCCGATGAGAGCCGCGCCGCCATAGAGTCACAGGCCGGGGCCTCGGCAGTGGACGCCGCAATCGCGGGCGGCATCGTCCTGGTGTCGGTTATGGCGATTATCGGTTTCGCCGTCACCTTGGTGTCTGCCATCTTCATTCGGAAGGGGCACAACTGGGCCCGGATCATGCTGACGGTCTACACGGGGTTGACCGTGCTGAGCCTGCTGGCGCAGTTCAACTTCCTGGGCTGGTGGGGAATCCTCCTGTTGGTCCTCGCCACCGTGCCGCTGTACCTGGCCCCGTCGCCCGAGTATTTCAGGATGATGAAGCAGTCCCGCCAGAACCAGAAGGCGGTCCGGCCCTTCTAGCCGCAGGCGCTTCCCGCCTTTCCTCCTCCCGGACCTGCGCATCGAAGGGCCGGGAGGAGGACCCGGCCGGCGCATCAGGGCGGAATCAGCCGCCGGGCCGGACCGGCACTTCACTCAACAGGAGCGGAACTCAATGCTTGACCATACGCTGGCCATGACCACCGAGGAGCGGTGGAACCGTGCCTTGGAAAACCTCGAGCGGCGCAAGGTGCGTACCCTCCCCGGCCCCCAGAGCTTCGCGTCCGGACCACAGGGGTGGCCATACCCTGCAGCTACCGGCATCTTCAGTCCGCTGGAAGCCACGTGGAGCCGTGGCAGGCTGCAGTTCCGCGGCAATGGAGAATTTGAACGCGACATTTTGGAACACATCAATTTCCATACCAGCGATTTCCGCAGCCGCATGGAAATTGTGGAGGCCTTTCGCTATCAGGGTTTTGAAGTTGCCACCAACGCCGGGATAGAAAACGTTCCCGTCACCGTCACCATTTACCAGTACCGCCGCGGCCTCGTCGCACCTCCTGCCCACATGCGCTGGGAATGGGCGCTGGAGGAGGTAGCCGCCGCCGGAATCGACGTGCGGGAAGGCATCTCACGCTCCGAAAAGCTCCATTCCCGCCCCGCGGACCTGGGCGTCATGGCCGCATACACAGTTGCCGGACATGACGGAACACTGACCTGGGAAGATGACGTACTCCGTCTGCGGGACAACACCGTGGACAGGGCCGTGGCCGTTGCCGCATGGGACCACTTCCACGGGGCGAAGACGGGACGGGCGCTATACCGGGCTTTCCGCGCAAACGGATTCGACGTCGAATACGACGGGGACTGCGGCCAGGTTTTTGTCCATTTGCCGGTTCCCTGAGCTGTTAACCGGCGCTGGCCGGCATCCCTGCGCCGGCATATGCTTCAGCTGCCGAACGAACCCTCAAGGAAGTGCCGGTTCGCTTCGGCGCGCGCCAGGAGCTCGCCGTCGGTAAAGTACTTCCGGTCGAACTCCTCCCTCCCCCACAAACATGGTCCACTCACCGTCAACACACACGGGCCAGCAGCGGCGGACCCAGTTGAGCTTGTCCCGGACGTTGTTCCGGTTGTCCGGATCCGTACTGGTGTACTGCAGGACGGTGCAGTTGTGGATCATCTGGTCCCTGTCGCCGTCGCGCTCGAGGAACTCCTCATCGCTCCACCGCTCCAGGACCAGGCGCGTTGCCCACATGAATTCGCCGTGGGTCACCAGCAGGACATTGTCCCGGGCGTTTTCGCGGTGCAGCGTGCTGAGGATGTTCCGCACCCGGTTCTCCGCAACGTTCGCAATGGATTCGCCGGCGGGCGGAGCCCAGTAGAGCGGGTCGCTGTCGCGGTAGGCCGCATTCTGCGAGTATTTCCGCGCGAAATCCTGCTTCGACATGGACCCGATCTCACCCCATGAACGCTCCCGGATCACCCGGTTCTCTTCCCATCGCACGTCCAGCCCCAGGTGCGCCGCGGTTTCCCGGGTCCGTGTGTACACGGACACCATGGCACGGTCGAACTGGATGTTCTGCTGCCCGATCCAGGTGCCGGCAGCTTTGGCCTGCTGCACCCCGAGGTCCGTCAGGCGCCACGAACGATCCGGGACGGTCATGGTCTCTTCCGTATAGAGGCTGGGATCCCCGGCTTTGGCCGCCCTCTGCATGACATTCGCCTCACTCTGTCCGTGCCGGACGAGGAAGAGATTGCGGGGCATAACCATCGGGACCTCCTGATACGCGGGCTTGTTTCTGCTGATCCATCCTACGGGCAGTGCCTCCTGCCGCCTGTGACGCGGCAGGCCGGAGTTGAATGGAATACGCTGCGGAACTAAGATTCAGTGTCCGACCATGGGTCGGCTGTCAAGGGTGCCCCGCAGAAGGCGGGTAGCTGGAACGCGAGGTGTGGATGTCTGGCCGGAATCTTTATGTGGCGCGACGGGTCGGTGCCGTCGTTGGACGCATATTGGTTTATGCCCTGATCTGGCTGGGGTTGGCATTGCTTATCGCCGCCATCGGCATCCGCTTCTTCTGGGGCAAAATCTCCGTCGGCCAGATGCTCCTGAACCTCGTGTCCGTCGAGACGGACGGCGGCGGCGGGAACGTCGTATGGCTCGGCATTCTGGGGATCGGCGTCGTGCCGCTCCTCATCACCGCATCGATCGCCCTGTGGCAGCGCTCCCGGCGCCGCAAGCTCAGGAGCCAAGATGCCGTCGGCCGTCCCGGCCGCACCCGCTGGATCATGCGCAGCATCTCCACGGTGCTGGTGGGCGCCGTCGTCATTGGCGGGACCACGGCCTTCGCCACCACGGTAGGCGTCGGAGACTACATCAAGGCAGCCAGCTCGCCGTACGACGTCGGGGACTACTTTGTGGAGCCCACCGTCAGCGACGCCGGCAACAAGCGCAACCTGGTGCTGATCTACCTGGAGTCCGGCGAGGGCACCCTGGCCGACGACCAGCTCTTTGAAAAGGACGCCTTCCTGCCCCTCGAGGAAGCCACCGCTGAGGCGGACGGCTGGCGGAGTGTGGAGAACTTCCAGCAGTACCGGGGCGGCGGATGGACCATGGCGGGCCTGGTGTCCACCCAATGCGGCGTTCCGCTGAAGGGCCCGGGGCTGGGCATGGACAGCGGCAGCGGCAATGAGCTCGGCGACAACACCGAAACCTACCTGGGCGGGTCCACCTGCCTCGGCGACGTGCTGGAAGAGAACGGTTACACCAGCGTCTTCCTGGGCGGCGCCAACTCGTCCTTCGCCGCTAAGGACACGTTCCTGGGCACGCACGGCTACTCCGAGGTCAAGGGCCTGGCGGAGTGGCGCGAGGCCGGCGACCCCGAAGAGAGCTTCCGCAAGGACTGGGGACTCAGCGACGAACGGCTCCTCGCCCACGCCAGGACGCAGATCGACGAGCTGCATGCGGAGGCCGAACGCACCGGAAGGCCGTTCAACCTCTCATTGCTGACGCTGGACACGCATGAGCCGGTCCACATCTACGACTACTGCAACGTGGACACGGAGAACCAAGTGACGTCCGCGTTCCACTGTTCCATGACCCAGGTTGCCGGCTTCGTGGAGTACATGGAGGCGCAGGGCTACCTGGAGGACACTGCCGTGGTGATCATGGGCGACCACCTCAAGCATATGAGCGCCGGCGATGCTTTCCACGAGCAGCTCGACCACCACCCCAACCGCACCATCTTCAACCGCATCTGGGTGCCGGGCGGCGGGACCCAGACTCCGCTGCGTCCCGGCGCGGACCAGCTGAACATGTACCCCACCATCCTGGAAGCTGCCGGCCTGGAACTGGCCGACCACGAGGCCGGACTCGGCGTGTCCGCGTTTGCGTCCACAGTCCCCGACGGCTCGGCGCAGGCCCTGCAGCCGGAAGCCTACGCGGAGCTGCTGGATTCGCTGTCACCGCGGTTCTACACGCAGGCCTGGGCCGGGCGGCGCTAGGTACTTACTGTTGTCTTCCCGGTGCCCCGGCCTGCCACCGGTTTGGCGGGCCGCCGCTTCTTCTTGCGGCGGCGCTTCCCCTCACCGGCAAACGGCGGGCGCGGGGCACCGCAGCGCGGCCCCCACCAGTAGCGTCCGCCCACAAGGATGCCGGCCATCAACCCGAAAACGGCAGTCAACGGTGCCAGTCCGTATCCGTTCGCGCCGGCAAAGATGATTGCCGGAATCAGGCCCACGAACAAACCCAGCAGCGTCATGAACCGGATCTGCAGGGACTTCACAAACCGGTAGAGCCCCCAACCGCCCAGAAAGCCGGCCGCCAGCGAGACTGCGATAGTCCGTGGCGTCAGACCGCCGCCAATCAGTGCCACGGCCGGGAACACAAGCAACACGAAGGCGCAGCCGGCGTTGAGCAGTGCCAACTGCCACCCGCCCGTGTAACCGCCGTCGTCGGCCCGTTCCCGCTTCCGCCTCAGAACGGATCCTGCCCGCTTGCCGGTCCACCGGTGTCCACCGCCTACCGCCCCGGCAGCGAAGCCCATATACAGCGGACCGGCAGCCGGAACATCAAGAACACCTTCAACGCTAAGCATCTGCAAGAAGATGAAGTTGAAGGCCCAGGTCATCACGAAAGTGGCCCGTACGGACCGTGAGACTACCCGGAACAGCAGCACGCCGTAGATCGCACCCAAGGCGAAAACGTGGACGATTCCGCCAGCTTGCCGCCAAAAAACCAAAGGTTCACCGCAACGGCAGAACCTATGGTCAGGACCCGGAGGAACCGGGGGTCTGAAACCCATTTCCAGGTGATGTCCGCTCCCCCAATATTTGAAGCAAAAACCCCTCCTCATCAAACGCGATCAGGAGGGGTTTCGTGGAGCCCCCTGCCGGATTCGAACCGGCGACCCCCTGTTTACAAGACAGGTGCTCTGGCCAACTGAGCTAAGGGGGCGTGCTGGCGGCGAAAGAACCGCGCCAGTCACGCAGCTGCTGTCCGTCGGAAAGCCGGCGGAACAAACAGCGCTAGACAAGATTAGCCCAGAGCGCCCGTCCCCGTGAAACCGGAAGGGTTTCACGGGGAACAACGGGTGCCCCGGGCGCAGGACCTACTTGTTGGCGTCCACCGCAGCCTGGACCGTCTCCGCGAAGGTGTTCGGATCCGCTTCGGCACCGTTGACGTAGATCGTGGGAGTGCCGGAAATGCCGTCAATCCGGGCCAGCTGGTCCGCGTACTTCACGAACGGGCGGTAGGTGCCATTATCGATGCAGGACTCAAGTCCGTCAGTGTCGGCACCCGCAGCGGCAGCCATGTCCACCAGACCCTTGTTGTTCACTTCACCGCTGGCGTGCTGGGCGAAGATGGCCTTCATGAAGTCCCAGTAGGACTCGGGGCTTTCGGCAGCAACACAGGCCGCAGCGTTGGCGCCGCGGGAGGAGTAGTTCGTGGGCGAACCGCCGTCGAGGAACGCCACCGTGCGGTATTCGTACGTGACATCCCCGGCGTCCAGCCACTGTGCTATCTGCTCGTCATAGGCGGCCGCGAAATCGGCGCAGTGGACACAGTTGATGTCCACGTACTCCACAATCTGCACGGGCTGGCCGGGTTCGGCCGCGGTGATGCCCGGGGGAACCGGTGCATCTTCGGCGGCATCCTGCGGGGCCTCCCCCAGCGAATCGACGTCGAAGTCGAACGGTTCGGTGGGTGCCAGCGCCGACGTGGAGGTCAGAGTGAACCCGCCGTACTGGTTGGCGTTTGCCGGGGACTCCCCGGTGGAGGCCACCTTGCTGTTCACGTTGTTGACCACAATCGCCGCGACAATCGCCACCACGGCGAGGATGGCCACCACGACGCCCCAGCGGACCAGGAGCCGGTTGCGGTGCTCCTTCTTTTGCTGGGCCTCGCGCAGGGCACGGGCCTGTTCGCGCGCGGCAGCGGTACGCTCTGCCTTGGTCGGCTTCAGATTCCGGTCAGTCATAGTTCCTCATGTCTTTCAACGCCGGCCGCGTTTCGGGGGCCGCTGGGCACATCACCAGTGTAGGCGGAAGACGCTCCCCCACCTCTTGGCCAACGCCCGCGGGCAGTACAAAGTTTCCGCGCTTCGATAGAGTGGCAATATACGACCAATCAACAAAGGGGTGCCATTCGTGAACGCTGATGCCGATCCGAGCCACAAGGACGACGCGCCGGGCGGGTACGGAGACTTCGATTTCATCGTAGTCTCCAACAGGCTCCCGGTTGACCGGGTCAGCACCAACGACGGCGAGGCCTGGCGCCGCTCTCCGGGCGGGCTGGTCACCGCTCTGGCGCCGGTAATGGCCAAGGCAGACGGGGCCTGGGTGGGGTGGCCGGGGTCCCCCGACGAAACCCTGGATCCGTTTGACCACGACAACATGCACCTCAAGCCGGTTCCGCTGAGCACCGACGAAGTGGAGCTGTACTACGAAGGCTTTTCCAACGCGACCCTGTGGCCGCTCTACCACGACGTCATCGCCACCCCGGAGTTCCACCGCACCTGGTGGGATGCCTACCGCACGGTGAACCGCCGGTTCGCCGACGCCGCTGCCTCCGTGGCGGCCAAGGGTGCCACCGTGTGGGTACAGGACTACCAGCTGCAGCTGGTGCCGCAGCTGCTGCGCAAGGCACGGCCGGACCTGAAGATCGGCTTCTTCAACCACATTCCGTTCCCGCCGCTGGAGATTTTCGCGCAGCTGCCCTGGCGCCGGAACATCATCGAAGGCCTGCTCGGCGCGGACCTGATCGGCTTCCAGCGCCCCTCCGACGCCAGCAACTTCCTGCGCTGCGTCCGCCGCTTTGCCGGCTACACCATCCGCCAGCAGCAGGTGCACGTCACCACCGAGGACGGGCTGTCCTACGTTTCCCGTGCCGAGGCGTTCCCCATCTCCATCGACGCCGCGCAGATCGCCGAACTGGCGCAGCGCGAAGACATTATTGAGCGCTCCAAGCAGATCCGCCGCGAACTGGGCAACCCGGACACGGTCATGCTGGGCGTGGACCGCCTGGACTACACCAAGGGCATCAGCCACCGGCTCAAGGCCTACGGCGAACTCCTGGAGGACGGCGAAATCACCGTCGAGAACGCCTCCATGATCCAGGTTGCCAGCCCCTCCCGCGAGCGTGTGGAACAGTACCGGCTGTTGCGTGAAGAGGTGGAAGGGACGGTGGGCCGGATCAGCGGCACCTTCGACACCATTTCCAACACCGCATTGCGCTACCTGCACCACAGCTATCCGGTGGAGGAAATGGTAGCCCTCTACCTCGCCGCCGACGTCATGCTGGTTACCGCACTGCGCGACGGCATGAACCTGGTGGCCAAGGAATACGTGGCAGCGCGCACCGGCAATACCGGCGCCCTGGTGCTGTCCGAGTTCACCGGTGCGGCGGACCAGCTGCGGCAGGCGGTCCTGGTCAACCCGCACGACATCGACGGGCTGAAGGCCTCCATCCTGACAGCCATGAACATGCCTGCCCGGGAGGCCAGCCGGCGGATGCGGCTGATGCGCCGGCAGGTACTGCAGAACGACGTCGAGCGCTGGTCCCGGAACTTCCTGGAAGCGCTCGGACAGGACCAGGACCGGGAGCAGTAATGGACAACGCTGAGCTGCAACAGGCACTTCAGGATCTTGCGGGCACCGGGAAACTGCTGGTGGCGCTGGACTTCGACGGCACGCTGTCTCCGCTGGTGGAGCGGGCCGAAGATGCCCGCCCGCTGGACGGTTCAGCGGAAGCGGTCCGCGCCCTCGCCGCACTGCCGAATACCGTCACGGCGTTTATTTCCGGGCGTGCCCTGGACAGCCTGCGCAGTGTCGCCTCCCCTGAGCCGGAGACCCTGCTGATCGGCAGTCATGGCGCGGAAACCTGGACCGGGCCCAACGCCGAGCCGCTGCAGCTGACCCCGGAACAGGCACACCTGCTGTCCCGTGCCCGCGCCGCCGTGGAAGCCGTGACCGGCCGGCACCCGGGGAGCCGGCTGGAACACAAGCCCGCCGGCGTCGTCCTGCACACCCGCGGCATGGACGAGGCAGTTGCCCTTGCGGCCACCGACGAAGCCCGGCGCGAGCTGGGCAGGCTCGACGGCGTCCAGGTCACCGATGGGAAAGCTGTCCTGGAAGCCTCCGTGGTCCACACCCACAAGGGCGAGGGCATTCGTGCCCTGCGGGAACTGACAGGTGCAACGGCAGTGCTCTTCGCCGGCGACGACGTCACGGACGAACGGGGATTCGAAGCCCTGCTCCCGGGCGATGTCGGAGTGAAGGTGGGCGACGGGGAAACTTCGGCGCCCTACCGCGTGGACTCGCCCGAGGCCTTCACGGAGGTCCTTGCCGAACTGCTCCGGCTGCGCCGCTCCGCCGTCGCTCCAGGACCCGGGACAGATCGCTGACCCCGCCCGGCCAAACGTATGCAATACTGACCCTGTGAATCAGGTCACAGGGTCACTGCTGATACCTGTGCCTGGTTCCTGACTGCAACTAAATAGCACTCCATTCACAACGGATCGTCGGGCACGTACCTGCCCGTGAAGGGAAACACCATGGCAACGGTAACGTTTGACCAGGCAACACGCCTGTACCCGGGGACGGAACGCCCCGCGGTAGACAACCTCAGCCTCGAAATCGCCGACGGCGAATTCCTGGTTCTCGTAGGCCCGTCGGGCTGCGGAAAATCCACCTCGCTGCGTATGCTCGCAGGGCTTGAAGACGTGAACTCCGGCCGGATCCTCATCGGTGACCGCGACGTCACCGACGTCCCGCCGAAGGACCGCGACATCGCCATGGTTTTCCAGAACTACGCGCTGTACCCGCACATGTCCGTCGCCGACAACATGGGCTTCGCCCTGAAGATTGCAGGCGTGGGCAAGGAAGAACGCATGGAACGCGTCCGCGAAGCCGCAAAGCTGCTGGACCTGGAGGACTTCCTGGACCGCAAGCCCAAGGCCCTCTCCGGCGGCCAGCGCCAGCGCGTTGCCATGGGCCGTGCCATTGTGCGGAACCCGCAGGTCTTCCTGATGGATGAACCGCTTTCCAACCTCGATGCCAAGCTGCGTGTGCAGACCCGCACCCAGATTGCCTCCCTGACCCGCCGGCTCGGCGTCACCACGGTCTACGTGACCCACGACCAGGTGGAAGCCATGACCATGGGTGACCGGGTTGCGGTGCTGAAGGACGGCATCCTGCAGCAGGTGGATACCCCGCGGAACCTCTACGACCACCCCAAGAATGTTTTCGTGGCAGGCTTCATCGGCTCACCGGCCATGAACCTTCTCGAACTTCCCGTGGTGGACAGCGGCGTGGCCTTCGGCGGGGCGGTCTACCCGGTGGAAAGCTCCGTGCTCGGCGCAGCTGCCGGCAATACCGTGACCCTGGGCGTGCGGCCCGAAGACATGGAGCTCGTGACCGAAGGCGACGGTCTCCGGGTGGACGTGGACGTGGTCGAGGAACTCGGCGCCGACGCGTACGTTTACGGGCACACCACGCTGGACGGCAAGGATCATGACATTGTGGTCCGCGTCGACGGACGGCGTCCCCCGATGAAGGGTGACACCCTCTACGTACGACCGCAGAAGGGTCATGTACACCTGTTCGACACGTCCAACGGAGAGCGGCTGGCAGAACAGGCGTAAGCTCCGAAAAATATGCGGTGGCCTCCATGCTCAACTAGACTTCTGGGTAGGGAGCCACCGCATATTTTCGTTAACGCTTGTTCAAAACGTAAGGGCTTTCGCCTATGACAGACGCCGCTTCAGCCAACTGGCAGAACGAACCCACGGATTGGGACCAGGCCGGCAAGCTGCCCCGCACCACCCATGCCTCCACCAACCGGATCAACACCCTCGGATCGCTGAACATCACTGCAGCGTCCATGGACCCTGCGTTGCTGGACCTGCCTTGGCACATACCGCTGGAGGAATGGCCCAAGGAAAACCTGGCCGCACTTCCCCGGGGCATTTCCCGTCACGTGGTGCGGTTCGCCCGGCTGGGTAACTCCCTCATCGCCATCAAGGAAACCGGCGAGCACGTGGCCCGGCAGGAATACCACATGCTCCGCAAGCTCCGCCGGTTGAATGTTCCCGCAGTGGCGCCGGTGGCAGTGATCACGGGGCGCATGAACCCCGACGGCGAGGAGCTGCAGCCGGTACTCGTCACCCGGCATTTGCGTTTCTCGCTGCCCTACCGCGCCCTGTTTTCCCAGACACTGAGGGAAGTGACCCTGACCCGACTGATCGATGCCCAGGCGCTGCTGCTGGTCCGTCTGCACCTGGCCGGTTTCTACTGGGGCGACGTCTCCCTTTCCAACACCCTGTTCCGGCGCGACGCCGGGGCATTCGCCGCGTATCTGGTGGATGCCGAAACCGGGGAGCTGTATCCCGAGCTCTCCAAGGGCCAGCGCGAATACGACCTCGAGATTGCCCGGGTGAATATTGCCGGCGAACTGATGGACCTTGCAGAGGGCGGCCTGATCGAAGACACGATTGACCCGTTGGCCACCAGTGAACGCATCATGGATTCCTACCGCGGGCTCTGGGCCGAACTGACTGAGCAGGAATCCTTCGGACTGGCGGACCGCTGGCGCGTGGACGCCCGGATCCGGCGCCTGAATGACTTGGGCTTCGACGTCGACGAACTCTCCATCAGCACCACACCGGACGGGTCCCAGGTCCAGCTGCAGCCCAAGGTGGTCGACGCCGGGCACCACCAGCGGCGGCTCCTCCGCCTGACGGGTATCGATGCCCAGGAGAACCAGGCCCGCCGGCTGTTGAATGACATGGATTCCTACCGGGTAACCAACCATCCGGACCTGGACGAGGAGCTGAGCGCGCACCTGTGGGTGACTCAGGTCTTTGAACCGATAGTCAAGGCAGTGCCGCGGGACCTGGGCAGCAAACTGGAAGCCGCAGAGGTGGTGCATGAGGTTCTCGAACACCGGTGGTACATGTCGGAAAAGGCCAACCGGAACGTTCCGATGGCAGAGGCGGTCCAGTCCTACATGGACAACATCCTCCGCCACCGCCGTGACGAGGCGGCCATCCTGCTCAGCGCCGATACCCGGACCATGCAGATCCTGGACTCAGGCGGAGCCCCGGGATAACCGGGGCTCCCTCGGCCGGCAGTGGCGTCAGTATCCGTAGTCCGGAGCCGAGGCCACCAAAATAATGAAGACAATGACGTAAAGGATCCACAGGAGGGTAAAGACGCTGCCGACCACGATGCCGGCAACGGCCATGCCGTTGCTCCGGCCGGCCTTCTTGGACTGCTTCAGTCCGATGATGCCCAGGATCAGCCCCACTACGGGCACAAAGAAGGACGTGATCAGCGCGGCCAGGCCCATGGACTGTCCCGGGTTGGCCTGCGCCGGCTGCTGCGCATAACCCGGGTAGGCCTGCTGCCCGTAGCTCGGATATGGTGCCTGCCCGTAGGCCGGGTAGCCTGCCTGCTGCTGTCCGTAACCGGCGGGATCAGGCTGCTGTCCGTACGGCTGTTGCTGGCCGTAAGCTCCCGGGTCCTGCTGGCCGTAGGACCCGTACGGGTACGTGGCCTGCTGGTCCTGGCCGTCGGGAGACGGCTGCTGCTGATACTGGCCTGCGTCTGGGGTCTGGCCGGCCTGCGCCGGGTCTCCCTGCTGCCATTCCGGTCGATTCTCTGACACGCGTGTTTCCCCCTGGGTGGTGTGTGGGGCACAGCCGGTTCGTCGAAAGCGGCCGGCTGTGCAGGTCGTCGGTGTGACGCAAAATAATTCTATCCGTATCGCCGGCGGCGCGGGGTGAGGCAAATCGCATGTGAGCTTGCCCTCCGTTTTCGCTCTGGCCCGGATGTAAGTCGTTAAATAGAGGTGTATGTGAATGCACGCCTTTGTCTTCGACCCCAGAGAGGAGCTGCCAAATGGTTGAACAACTGGCTGAGGCCGTCAGCCGGGGCCTCCGCTTGGTCCCCGTTCATGAGCCGTCCCGGGACCGTCAGTGGTGGCGGTCCTCCGTGATTTACCAAATCTACCCGCGGTCGTTCCGGGACCTGCGTGGTGACGGTGTCGGGGATCTGCAGGGAATCACCGCTGAGCTGTCCACCTTGGCCGAACTCGACATCGACGCCGTCTGGCTTTCACCGTTTTACCGCTCTCCGCAGAAGGACGCGGGCTATGACGTCGCGGACTACTGCTCCGTGGACCCCATCTTTGGAACGTTGGAGGACTTCGACGCGCTCGTAGCCGAGGCATCCCGGCACGGGATCCGCGTCATCGTGGACCTGGTGCCCAACCATTGCTCGGACCAGCACCCGCTATTCCAAGCGGCCCTGGCCGCCGGTCCCGGCAGCCCCGAACGGGACATGTTCATCTTCCGGGACGGCACCGGAGAGCATGGCGAAAATCCGCCCAACAACTGGCAGTCCCACTTCGGCGGGCCGGCCTGGACCCGGGTAACGGAGCCGGACGGCACGCCGGGCCAGTGGTACCTGCATCTCTTCGATACCTCCCAGCCGGACTTCAACTGGGACTCCCCCGCCGTTCACGCCGAGTTCGAACGCATCCTGCGGTTCTGGCTGGACCGCGGCGTGGGAGGATTCCGGGTAGACGTGGCCCACGCCCTGATCAAGAAGTCCGGACTGCCTGACTGGGGAGGACGCGCGGACGGATCCTCCTCCGAGGGTTTCCCCGGCTCCGAAGCCCCCATGTTCGGCCAGCCAGGCATCCACGACATCTACCGGAGCTGGCGCAAAATCCTGGACAGCTATGACGGGGACCGGGTGCTCTGCGCGGAAGCGACCATCGACCCGATTGAGCGCCTGACGGATTGGGTCCGTCCGGACGAGATGCATCAGACATTCAACTTCGCCTACCTGCACCATCCTTGGAATGCTCCCGCCCTGCGGCATGTCATCGAGTCCTCTCTCCGGGCCTTCGACAACGTCGGTGCTCCCACCACCTGGGTGCTGTCCAACCATGACGTAGTCCGCCATACGAGCCGCTTCGGGCTGACGGGCGCAGGCCCCCGCAGCGGCGACGGCCTGGGGCCGCGGGATGAACAGCCCAACATGGACCTCGGCCTTGCCCGAGCGCGCGCCGCCACGCTACTGATGCTGGCGCTGCCCGGCGGTGTGTACCTGTATCAGGGTGAGGAACTCGGCCTGCCGGACCATACCCTGCTGCCGGACGAGTTCCGGCAGGACCCGACCTTCCACCGGACCGCAGGCGTGCGGGTAGGACGCGACGGCAACCGCGTCCCCTTGCCGTGGAAGGCGGACCAGCCCAGCTACGGCTTCAGCTCCACCGGCAGGACCTGGCTGCCGCAGCCTCCCATTTGGGGCCGGCACTCGCGTGACATTGAGAAGCGCAATCCGGATTCGACCCTCAACCTCTACCGCAATGCCCTCTCCTTGCGCCGTGAGTTGCGCCTGGGGGACGGCTCCCTGGCGTGGTGGCCGGAGCACGACGCCGAGGGGTTGGTTGCGTTCGTCAACGGCAGCACGCTGGTGGCGATGAACATGAGTGAGTCTTCCGTGGAGCTTCCGGACCTCCCGCTGCTGCTTGGCAGTGCCCCTGATGCCCTCGAAGGCAACCGGCTGCGTCCCAACCGCACGGTCTGGCTGCGCCTGGACTAGGACGTCGGCGCCGGCTTATCTTTGCCCCGGGGAGGAATGGCCTTCCCGGGGTTGAGGATCCCTGCGGGATCAAACAGATCTTTGACCCGTCTTTGCAGTTCCAGCACTTCCCCGGACTGTTCAGCTGGAAGCCAGCGGAGCTTGTACTGCCCCACGCCGTGCTCGCCGGTAATGGTTCCGCCCATTGCCAGGGCCACGGCGATTGACTCGTCCAAGGCTGCGTCCAAGCGGCGAAGCCCCTCCCGGTCGTCCGCCTGCACCCAAAAGGTGGGGTGCAGGTTGCCGTCTCCAGCGTGGGCCACCACCTTGAGATTCACCCGGTGGGCAGTGGCAATGCGTTCCAGTTCCGCCACGTACCGCACCAGGGATGAGCGTGGAACCGCCACATCCTCGCCTACCCGTACCTGCTCCACGATTGCGTCACCCCGGCTGTGCCGGCGCAGCTCCACCAGGGCCTCGGCCTCCGCGAATTCTTCGGTACTGACGGTGCCGCCCAGCCCGGCAAGTACGGAGCGAACAACCTGCGCCTCGGCCTCGGCACCGAACCCGTCTGTCTGCACCAGTAAGAGCGTATTGCCGCGGTGCTGCAGCCCGCTGCCGTGAGACCCGTCCAGCGCTATGAGGGTGGCCCGGTCCAACAGCTCCATGATGGCCGGCTGTACGCGGGCGGCACCGATCGCCAGGACACCGGCAGCCGCCGTCGGAAAGTCAGGGAAAAACGCAGCTACGGTCCGCGTTTCCACCGGCAGGTAGCGCAGGCGCACCGTAATGCCCACCACTATGCCCAAGGTACCCTCGGAGCCCGTGAACAGGCCTGTGAGGTCGTAGCCGGCCACACCCTTGAAGGTCCGGTGTCCGGTGCTGATCAAGGTGCCGTCGGCGAGGACAACGTCCATGCCGAGTACGGAGTCCCGGGTGACCCCGTACTTGGCACAGCGCAGCCCGCCGGCATTCGTGGCCACGTTCCCTCCGATG
The DNA here is from genome assembly GCF_059090025.1 of Arthrobacter sp. Y3224198. Lineage (NCBI taxonomy): Bacteria > Bacillati > Actinomycetota > Actinomycetes > Micrococcales > Micrococcaceae > Arthrobacter > Arthrobacter sp. Y3224198. The sequence goes on along the minus strand of NZ_JBNHFG010000048.1, from coordinate 1,067 downwards.
GTGGAGATCCGGTAGCTGGCAGGGTCCGGAGCGTACATCAGTCCGTAGGGGGCGGCCGCAGCGTTCAGGTCAGCATTGATTACGCCGGGTTCGACGACGGCGACCTCGTCCTGTGCATTCAGCTCCAGGATCCGGTTCATCCGCTCCAGGCTGAGGATAATGCAGCCGGCGGTGGCGTGCGCACCTCCGGACACTCCTGTGCCGGCGCCACGGGGCACCACCACAATGCCGTTTTCCCCTGCCCAACGGAGCACCGCCTGGACGTGCCGGACGGCGGTAGCCCAGACGACGGCCAAAGGCTCCACATAGTCCAGGACAGGCCCCTGATCAGCAGCGTAGGCCGCGAGGATGTCGGGGGAAACGGTCACATCCAGATCCGGAGCGGCCGCGGCGAGGCCCTGCAGGGCATCCAGTGACATGCGAGCAGACTACCGTGCACCCATAAAACGTGCGTAGCGGTCCAGGATTTCGTCCCACTCCTCGCCGATCCGCTGGTATTCCTCGGCAGGCTCGGGCAGCTGTTCCAACCCGCTGTGGCGGACCGTCACCAGTGTGGAGCCGTCATCCTCTGCTGTGAAGGTCACCCGCACGTCAGTGGGAATCCGCGGGCTTTGGCCGGCCACCCAGTCGAGTTCCAGGCGTACGTCCGGCTCCTTGACCCGGACCGTGGCCCAGACAGCTGTCTCGCCCTCCGGGCTGGTCTCAGTCAGGACGCCGCCCTCAAACTCGGGGTGCGTTCCTTCGCCGAACTCCGTGAGGTCCTCCGGCCACCACAGGTGGAGATAGTCGGTGAAGCCGTTGAAGGCCTCGTGCTGGTCCCGTGGAACCTGTCGGGAGGCGATAACATCGGCAATTGCCGCGCGCCCGGTTTCACCGGCACCGCCGCCATTCGGGGTCTCAGCGTGCGAAAACAAGGAGGAGCTCATGCATTCAAGCCTAACGGTCCCGATGGACGCCTGCGGGTTAAACAGGTGAGGGCCCCGCAACCATGCGGGGCCCTCAACCATCAAAAAATTGTCCGGCGGTGACCTACTCTCCCACACCCTCCCGGATGCAGTACCATCGGC
>NZ_JBNHFG010000047.1:0-17044 GCF_059090025.1 Arthrobacter sp. Y3224198 | reverse complement strand
GTCCGTTCGGCTTCATCGCGGCGTCCACCCGGACGCGGCATGCCCTGGGACGTGGCAAACGGGTTGTTGCCCGGGCGCGGTGCGCCCGTTCCCCGCTCGCCTTCGCCGCGGCCGCGGGGCCGGGGCATGCCCTGGGAGGTGGCGAAAGGATTGTTGCCCGGACGCGGTCCGCCGGCACCGGGACGCGGTGCACCGGGGCGCGGGGCGGACGACTTGTCGGCGTCTGCCTTGCCGGCCTCGGGGGCAGGGGTTTCCGCAACCGGAGCTGCAGGTGCTGCCGGAGCAGCGGGAGCCGGTGCCGCCGGCTGCTCAGCGGCCGGAGCCGGTGCAGCGGGCTGTTCCGGCTGTGCCGGTGCGGGGGCTGCCGGAGCGGGCTTGGCCGAACCGGGCTTGGGTGCTGCAGGCTTGGAGTCGCCGGCCGGCGACGGTGCTGCAGGCTTGGAATCGGCCGCCGGCGATGCGGCAGCCTTGTTGTCAGACGCCGGGAAGGCGCCTCGAAGCTTCTTTACTACCGGGGCCTCAATGGTGGATGAGGCGGAACGGACGAATTCGCCCAGTTCCTGCAGTTTTGCAACCGCATCCTTTGAGGTAATGCCGAGCTCTTTAGCAAGCTCGTGTACGCGGACCTTGGCCACATTTCTCCTGTCTCGGTCCGCACCGAGCCAGGTACGAACCGTCTATTTGCTGCGGGCTTCCACTGCAGTTACAGCGGGGCCCATCACAGAGCACAACAAAGCACTCATCGCTGGGTACTCATCGGGTTTCCATCAGATTTCTGACCCGCTTTCAGGTTGGACGGTTTCGAGTCCGTTCCCGGTCGGAACGTCCTCAAGGGCCTTGAACCAACGCTCCACGTCCGTTATTCCCACGGAGCCCCGGAAGGCCCGCGCGAAGGCGGAACGTTTCACAGCCAATCTCAGGCATGCCAGCTCCGGGTGCAACCAGGCACCCCGGCCGGACATCCGGCGGTCCTCGTCAACGCGGACGGCACTAACGCCTTCCATGCTGACACGTACCAGCCGCAGCAGAACAGCCTGGTCACCCTTCTTCCTGCACCCGATGCATGTCCGTTGCGGAACATGCGTTCGGTTCACGGTTCCCAAGGCAGCGCCGGAAGCGGCTGCCGGTGTCTGGGACGCGGTAGGTGACCCGGCCTTATACATTCTAGCGCCTTTCTTATGCGGCGCCGCATCCGCTTCCGGCACCGGGGCCTAGGAGGCCTTGGCGTCGGAAACGATATCGATCCGCCAGCCGGTCAGCTTGGCGGCCAGGCGGGCGTTCTGGCCCTCCTTGCCGATCGCCAGCGAGAGCTGGTAATCGGGCACCACCACGCGGGCCGAGCGCATGTCTTCGTCCGTGATGGTCACGGAGTTGACGCGCGACGGCGAAAGCGAGTTGGCAATGAAGGTCGCCGGGTCCTCGCTGAAGTCGACAATGTCGATCTTCTCGTCGTGCAGCTCATTCATCACTGCACGCACGCGGGAACCCATTTCGCCGATGCAGGCGCCCTTGGCATTGATGCCCGGGACGTTGGCCTTGACCGCAATCTTGGACCGGTGTCCGGCTTCGCGTGCCAGCGCAACGATTTCCACGCTGCCGTCCGCGATCTCCGGGACCTCCAGTTCGAACAGCTTCCGGACCAGTCCGGGGTGCGAGCGGGAGAGGGTGATGGACGGGCCCTTGAAGCCGCGGCGCACGTCCACAACGAAGGCACGCAGGCGGGAGCCGTGCAGGTACTTCTCGCCGGGGACCTGCTCGGGCGGGGGCAGCAGTGCCTCCACGGACCCGAGGTTGACCTGGATCATGTGCGGGTTGTTGCCCTGCTGGATCTGGCCCGAGACCAGCTCCCCTTCACGGCCCTTAAACTCGCCCAGGATGTTGTCGTCCTCGACGTCGCGCAGGCGCTGCAGGATGATCTGCCGTGCGGTGCTGGCGGCAATGCGGCCGAACCCGGCAGGAGTGTCGTCGAACTCTCCCACCTCGGCGCCGTCGTCGTCGAGCTCCTTGGCCCAAATGGTGACGTGGCCGGTCTTCCGGTCCAGTTCCGCCCGCGCCTGGTCCTGCGCGCCGTTGGTCTTGTGGTAGGCAACCAGCAGAGCCTGCTCAATGGTCGGAACCAGCAGATCCAGGGGGATCTCCCGTTCGCGTTCCAGCAGCCTCAGCGCACTCATATCTATATCCATCTAGGCCTCCTCAGCTGTGGTTTCTTCATCCGGGGCGTCCTCGCCGGCCGGGTCGTCTTCAAGGTGGGCGAATTCAACTTCGACGCGCCCCTTGCGGATGTTGGCGAAGGGCAGGTGGAGCGGATCCCCCTGCTTTGCCTTCATCCCTTTCTTGACCGGGATCTCCGGTATCAACGTAATGCCGTCGTCGTCGACGGAAACAACACGGCCCATGACGTCGTCGCCGTGCAGCACGGAGACGGAGACCATGCGGCTCACGTTGCGGCGCCAGTGGCGCGGTTCGGTCAGGGGACGGGAAACACCCGGGGATGAGACCTCGAGGTTGTACGGCCGCCCGTCCTCGTGGGGATCGTTGTCCATCGCGTCGGAAATGGCCTGCGCCGCCGCGGAAATCCGGTCCAGGCTGACCCCGCCGGCCTCGGTCTCGGGAAGGTCGACAATCACGTGGACCGTCCGGTGGGCACCGGCAAGCTTGATCTCGATATCTTCGAGGAAGAGGTCCTGCTTCTCTACCGTGGGGGCCAGGTACTGCTTGAGCCGCTGCGTTTCCGCGGCTACCTCTGCACGCATCGCATTCCTGCGGTAATCCGATGACGTGTCTTTTTTGGGGTTGGGCCGAACCGCCATAGCTGCCTCCCACTAGATGTTGTTGTAGTACCTAGACTACCGACTTTCCGGGGTGCATAAGGCATCGATGCAGACGGGAGCGCGTTCGTGACATGATCGACTGTTGTGGATACGCCTTTTCAGAAGCCCGGAACCGAGCCCGCGCGCGCCCCTGCCCGCGGCCGGCGGGCTGCCGGTGCCGGGCGGTTTGTGTTGTTCCTCGCATTGGGCGCGGTGGTGCTCAGCTTCGGCCTGGTGGCCGGAAACGGTGATGCCTCCGATCGCACCCGCTCCTTTTCCGAGATTGCGTCCGCCTCGGCGCGGACCGAGGCACGCAGCCTGGCGGCCGAGGCTCAGGTGCTGGCCGCAGCGTCGGCCGGCGGCCCGGCCGCCGAGTTCCGGGCGCAGGCCGAGGGACTGCGCACGCAGGCTGCACTGCTGACCAGCACCGGCCGGGAGCCGGCGGCTGCAGCTACCCGCGACAGTTCCGTGGACGATCTGTCCGATCCGCAGGGCACACCGGCATCCTCCGCCGCCGTGCAGGAGACGGAGCCGGAACGCCGGAACATCGAACGCTACGTGCAGGCGCTGTGGGAGTCCGCGCAAACGAACCTGCACTCCGCCTGGCGGGCGGATGAGGGTACGGCCCGCCTGCTCGCGGCCACGGGCACCGCACAGCAGATCTGGGCCCAGCGCATTGCCGGGCTCTCCGGCGTGCCGGTTCCCGGCGGCACCGGTTCCCGCTCCGGTTCCGTGCCCGGAACTGAGGACGGGCCGGACGGTTCCGAGGAGTCTCCCAGTCCCCGTGCGGCGGATACTGCCCGGTGCCCGGACGGCCGGCCGACGGCGACGGCCGCACCGGAGACCGGCAGCGGATCAGCCACGCCGGACGCGCCTGCCGCACGGCCGGACGCCGCGGCCGCACTGACGTCGGTCATCAACGCCGAGCTCGGAACGGCTTATGCCTATCAGGTGGCGCTGGCGCAGGTGGAACCCGGTGCGGAGGTGGCCGGTGCCTGGCGAGGGCAGGCTGCAGGCCACGAGCGCCACGGCGCCGATGCCGTGTCCTATCTTGCCGATCTCTGCCTGCCGCCGGTGGCGCCGGTGGCCGCGTACCGCCTGGACCCGGATTTCCTGCGCGACCCGGCCCGGTCCCTCCCCGCTCTGGAAGACCAGTTCCCCGCCGTCTACGCTGACCTGGTGGCATTGTCCGGCGGCGACCTCCGGGGCTGGGCCATCACCCGCCTCGCCGCTGTTTCCACGGATCTGTACCTGACGGCGGAGAGCGTACCGGCAGCGCCCGGCCTGGACGCCGTTCCGGACGACCTGCCCTGGAACTGATATCCCTGTCCCCTTCACTCCCCCACCTGCAACGGAGATCCATGGCACCCGCCATTGCCGTACCTGACGGTCTGCGGCGCCGCTACCTCGGCACGCGGTCCGGCCGGACCTGGCTCGAGAGCCTGCCGTCCCTGGCCGAGGCAAGCCTCACCGCTTTCGGTGCCGTCCCGGATGCCGACGCCGGTACACAGGCCTGGTACGGCCACGGAGCCATGGTGATCCCGGTCCGCATGGCCCGCGGCGTTCCGGCAGTAATGAAATTCCCCTATCCGCATCCGGAAGCCGCCACCGAACCTGCTGCCCTGGAACTCTGGAACGGGAACGGCGCCGTCCGGCTGCTGGACCGGGACGCGGCGGGAACCTGCCTGGTGCTTGAACGCCTGGACCCGGACTGCTCCCTGCTGGACGTGGACATTGCCAAGGCAGTGCGGGTCTGGGGCGGGCTGGTCCGCCGGCTGGCGCTGCCTGGCTCGGACGCTCCGCAGTGGGCGGCTGTTCCGGCGGTGGCCGAGCGCGCCGAGCAGCTCTCGGACGAGCTGCCTGCCCAGTGGGAGGCGCTGGGCCGCCCGGTGGAACGCTGGCTGCTGGAAGCCGCCCTGCAGGTCTGCCAGACCCGGGGCGTGGTGGGACGGCGCTCCTCCCGTGACGTGCTGGTGCATACGGACCTGCACTACGCCAACGTGCTGGCCCGACCCGGTGCACCGGGCGATTATGCCGCCATTGATCCCCAGGCCGTCTTCGGCGAGGCGGAGTACGCCGTGGCTCCCATGTTGTGGAACCGGTTGGAGGACCTGGACGCAGGCGCGCCCGAGGACGCGTTGCGGGCACGGCTGGACGCTCTCTGCACTGCCGGCGGGCTGGACCCGGCGGCAGCGCAGGACTGGAGCGTCCTGCGGGAAGTCGTCAACGTGCTCGAATATGTCCGCCTTGGCCGGCAAGGCGACGCCCAACGCTCGATCTGGGTGGCATCTGCGCTGGTGGGGCGCCGCCATCCGGGCGTGCCGCCGGTAGGCGAACTTCCAGCGGCCTAGTACCGCTAGCGGATGTTCTCCACCCAGACGTCGTGGCCCAGCTTGACGATCAGGGCGGCCACGACCACCAGGAACACAATCCGGATGAACTTGCTGCCCTGCGTCACGGCCATGCGGGCACCGAGGTACCCGCCAATCATGTTGGCGAAGCCGAGCACCAGCCCCAAGCCCCACAGCAGGGAGCCGTGCGGCAGGAAAAAGGCCAGGGCCCCGACATTGGTGGCCATGTTGACGATCTTGGCCTTGGCGCTGGCGGCCAGGAAGTTGTAGCCCAGCAGGGTGACCATGGCGATGATCAGGAAGGACCCGGTCCCGGGGCCGATGAGTCCGTCATAAAAGCCGATGGCCAGGCCGATGCCGGCCGCCGTCCCGTAGTGCCGCCGGCCGGTGTGGCGCAGCGCGGTCAGCTCCCCCACGGTAGGTTTGGCCGCGGTGAACACGGCAACGGCGATCAGCGCCGCCACGATCACCGGTTTGAAGACCGAGGACGGCAGCGACGCCGCCAGGACGGCGCCGCCGAAGCTGCCGGCCAGCGCCACCCCGGCCATGGGCAGGGCCGTTCTCAAATCCGGGTGGGCACGCCGGTAATAGGTCACCGCACTGGTGGCAGTGCCGAAAACCGACCCCATCTTGTTGGTTGCCAGGGCCTGCACCGGGCTGATTCCGGGCACCAGGAGCAGGGCCGGGAGCTGGATCAGTCCGCCGCCGCCCACCACGGCATCCACCCAGCCGGCGGCCAGGCCTGCCACCACCACAAGCGCGATGGTGGCAAGCGTGACTTCCTCGAGACCGGAGACCACCGAGGCTAGAGGGCGGCAGCGCGGCGCACGTACTCCACCGCTTCGGCAACGGGAACGTTCTCGGCATTCCCGGTGGCACGGTCCTTGATCTCCACCACGCCGTCGGCGAGGCCGCGGCCCACCACCAGGATGGTCGGAACGCCGATAAGTTCGGCGTCGCCGAACTTCACGCCCGGCGACACCTTGGGACGGTCGTCATAGATGACTTCCAGACCGGCGGCTTCCAATTCTTCGGAGAGCTTGGCGGCGGCGTCGAAGATTTCCTCGCCGCGGCCGGTGGCAACAACATGGACATCGGCCGGCGCAACGGCGCGGGGCCAGACAATGCCCTTGTCATCACGGTGCGACTCGGCCAGGGCTGCCACGGCGCGGGTCACGCCGACGCCGTAGGACCCCATGGTCACGGTGGCCAGCTTTCCGTTGCGGTCCAGGACCTTCAGGCCCAGGGCTTCGGCGTACTTGCGGCCCAGCTGGAAGATGTGGCCCATTTCGATGCCGCGGGCGGCTTCCAGCGGCCCGGATCCGTCCGGCGCTTCGTCGCCTTCGCGGACCTCGACGGCTTCGATCACGCCGTCCCAGGCGAAGTCGCGGCCGGCGACGAGGCCGATCACGTGCTTGCCGGCCTCATTGGCGCCGGTGATCCAGCTGGTGCCGGACACGACGCGGGGGTCCACCAGGTACAGCAGGCCGGTGGCCGATTCGGTGCCCAGGACAGGCTCGGACAGGTTCAGTCCCGGGCCAATGTAGCCCTTGACCAGGCCCGGGTGCTTCTTGAGGTCCTCATCGGTGGCCGCATCCACGCCCAGCTCGCCGCCGATTTCCAGGTGCGCGGAAATGTTGGCTTCGATGCGCTTAAGGTCCACGGCACGGTCACCGGGAACACCGACCACCACGATGCGGCGCTCACCGGTGGGCAGGGTGACAGCCAGGACAACGTTCTTCAGGGTGTCTGCCGCGGTCCATTCCCCGGCGTCGCGCGGGAAGCGGGCGTTGACATCGGCAACCAGGGTCTCGATGGTCGGGGTGTCGGGAGTGTCCACCACGCGGGCTTCGGGTGCGCCGGAGAAGTCGATGTCGGACGGGACCACCGTGGTGACGGCTTCGACGTTTGCGGCGTAACCGCCGGCGGACCGGACATAGGTGTCCTCACCGACCGGCGTCGGGTGCAGGAATTCCTCGCTCTTGGAACCACCCATGGCGCCGGACACTGCGGAGACAACCACAATCTCCAGGCCCAGGCGCTCGAAGATGCGCAGGTAGGCGCCGCGGTGTGCCTGGTAGCTGGCTTCCAGCCCCTCGTCGTCAATGTCGAAGGAGTAGGAGTCCTTCATGATGAACTCGCGTCCGCGGAGCAGGCCGGCGCGGGGGCGGGCCTCGTCGCGGTACTTGTTCTGGATCTGGAACAGCGAAACCGGCAGGTCCTTGTAGGAGCTGTAGAGATCCTTGACCAGGAGGGTGAACATCTCCTCATGGGTGGGGGCCAGCAGGTAGTCGGCGCCCTTCCGGTCCTGCAGGCGGAAAAGGTTCTCGCCGTATTCGGTCCACCGGTTGCTGGCTTCGTAGGGTTCACGCGGCAGCAGGGCCGGGAAGTGGACCTCCTGAGCGCCGATGGCGGCCATTTCCTCGCGGATGATGGTCTCCACCTTGCCCAGTACGCGCAGGCCCAGCGGCAACCACGAATAGATGCCCGGGGCTGCCCGGCGGATGTAGCCGGCACGGACCAGGAGCCGGTGGCTGGCGACGTCGGCATCGGCCGGGTCTTCACGCAGTGTGCGCAGGAAAAGGGTGGATAGTCGAAGGACCACGCTGGGAATCCGTTTCTGCAGCCGCAGGCTGCATTTCTGCTGGGACAAAAGGGAGGTAACGCTCCCTTCTAATCTAGCGCGTGCCGCCGGTACCACCGGACAGGCCGGTAACGACGGCGGGGCCGGCCCTGTCTCCAGGACCGGCCCCTCACGCTGTACTGCGTGCCCGCTACTTGGCTTCGAGCTCAGCCAGCACTGCGTTGATGAGTTCCTCGGCTGCAGCAATGGCACCCTCGGGATCCGACGGGTTGTTGATGCTCACCGAGATGTTCAGCGTTCCGGAGAAACCGGTAACCTGGTAGCTCTCAACCGTCTGTCCGGCGGTGGTGACTACCGAGCTGTAGGCCTCGGTGGTTTCGGCATCCGTGGATGCGTCGATCGGCTTGGCCGAAGCGGTGGACACCTGTCCGCCGGCCTCCATCTGGAATTCGGTGCACTTTTCCGCCTGGCTGGCATTGGACTCGAGCTGGTCTTCGATGAAGGAGACATCCTCGTAGCTGAGGATCGTCAGTGCATCGGTCTCGCTGAGCTGCATAACAGCCACGTTGGCGCTGTCCACCTTTTCCGCAAGGTTGGACGTGGCCAGGTCACCGCACTCTTCCGGGGTGATCACGATCTGCGCAATGGCGTCAGCAGCCGCCTCGAGCTGCGGGCGGAGGGTCGCATCGTTGACAACCTGCCCGCTCAGGCCCTGCTCCGTCTTCACTGCAGTCAGTGCCGCTTCGAGGTCCCCGGCGGAGTACTGCTCGGCCTCGGCCGTCGGGGTGGCCGTTGCCGAAGGTGAGGACGCCGCGGCAGTCGACGGGTCATCCGTACCCTCAGCGGAACCGCCGCAGGCCGTGAGTGCGAGGAGCCGGAGGGCCTCATCCCTGAACCCGCTTCAGCGTTTCCTCGAGGACGGGACCGACGTAGCGGATGGCCTCTTGCGGATCCCCCGCCTCGTTGAGGGTGATCTGGACCGAATTGGGCCCGGACCAGGCGGTCAGGATGAGGGTCGTCTCAGTGACGCCGTTGGAGGTCGCCCGGGTTTGGTAGGCCTGGGAGGCCTCGCCCACCAAGGGCATCTCCACCTCTTCGGTGACCGAGGAAACGGTCTGGCCGTTGACCGTCAGGGTGAACTCGGGGCAGGCGGCGAGCTGGCGCTTGCTGGTTTTGATTTCCTCCTGCACCGGCTGTTCATCCGGCCAGCTGATGACCGAGATAACGTCCGGCTTGCCGGGGACATTGCCGTCGATCGCCAGCGCCGCCATGCTGGCTTCCTCGCTGGCCTTTGCCAGGTCGGTGCCCTCGGTCGGATCGCAGGGCGAGTATTCCGCACCGCGCATCGCATCCACGGCCTGCTCGTTGGACCGCTTCAGGTCTGCGTCACCGACCAGGGTGCCGCCGATGTCCAAGTCCGTGTTCATTTCGGTCAGGACCGATTCAAGCTCGTGTCCGCTGACGGTGCCGCCTCCGCCCGGCTTCTCCGCGGCAGCCGTTGTTGGCCCCGAGGGCTTTTCCGGTGTGGAGGGTTCGGCGGACGCCGTGGTGTTGAGCCAGGGCTGTTCCTTGGATGCGGTGTCGTCCCCGCCGCCGCATCCTGCCAGGGCAAGCGCGATGCCAAGTCCTGCCGCCGTTCTCCGCACTCCCCGGCGTGCTCCGCCTACAGGCCGGCGTGCTGCATGATTCATTGTTTGTTCCCCCGTAAATGGCAGGCAGCCGTGCCGCCCGTGCGTGTGCCAGAGCCTACTGCATCATCCGGCGTCCCCGGGGCAGCGGCGCAGAGCGGCCTTGGAGCATGCCGAGGGGTCGGGCGGGAATCTCAGAGCCGGTGGGAATCTCAGGGCGGGGCTGGAATCTCAGAAAAGGATGGTGGCGAAGGTGCCCACCTGCGTGAAGCCGACGGCCTCATACGTGGCGCGGGCCGGCGCATTGTAGGAATTCACGTAGAGGCTGGTGATGGGGGCAACCTCCAGAGATGCGGCGACAACGGCGGACATGTAGGACCGGCTTAGTCCTTGTCTGCGGTAGGCCGGGTTCATCCAGACGCCTTGGATCTGCACGGCCTGGCTGGAGACGGTGCCGAGTTCGGCTTTGAAGACCACTTGCCCGGCGGCGTCGAAGTCCACCAGCGACTGCCGGCGTTCAATCAGGTTCCGCACCCGCTGCCGGTAATGCCGGTCTCCGTTGGCAAGGGGCGAATACCCCACCTCTTCTTCGAACATGGCCGCGCATGCGGGCAGGAGCACATCCAGCTCGCCGGGAAGGGCTGCCCGCAGTCCCGGTGCAGCGGCCACATCGGACGGGGCCGTGATCTGGAGAAGCGGTTGGTCCGGCCGGACATCAAACGGTTCCGGGGAGGAGAGCCGGAGCTGGGACCAGATGGAGAGCACCGCCTCCGAGGGCCCGAAAATGGAGGAAAAACGGTTGCGGGACCGGGCCAGGTAGCGGCCGACTTCAGGTCCGGTATCAGCATCCAGGCCCACGGGGACCACGTTGACGCCGGCCCAGCAGGCACCCACCAGAGCCCCGCCGTCGAACACCCCCACAATCCGCCCGCCGGCTGCGGTGGGGGCCGCCGTACGCGCGGACTCCAGATGGGAGAGCATAAAAATGTTGGCCACCGGATCCGCGGCGGCCAGGTCCCACAGCGCCACGGTGTCTTCGTCGCGCAGGATCCGCAGCGCCGCCGAAGAGGCGGCGCTGCGGACGGTATTCGTCGGCTTAGCTGACGGTAACCATGGGGCCACCCGTCCCAGCATCCTCACCCTCGGGTTCCCCCATCTCTTCCGCGATCCTCATCGCTTCTTCGATAAGGGTTTCCACAATCTGGTCTTCGGGGACGGTCTTGATGACTTCGCCCTTGACAAAGATCTGTCCCTTGCCGTTACCGGAGGCTACACCCAGATCAGCCTCCCGCGCCTCACCCGGACCGTTTACTACGCAGCCCATGACGGCAACGCGCAGCGGAATGGTCATGCCTTCCAGGCCGGCCGTGACCTGCTCGGCGAGGGTGTAGACGTCCACCTGGGCGCGGCCGCAGGAGGGGCAGGACACAATCTCAAGCTTGCGCGGGCGCAGGTTCAGGGACTGCAGGATCTGGTTGCCCACCTTGACTTCCTCCACCGGCGGAGCGGAGAGGGAAACGCGGATGGTGTCGCCAATACCCTTGGAAAGCAGCGCGCCAAACGCCGTGGCGGACTTGATGGTGCCCTGGAACGCGGGGCCGGCCTCGGTTACGCCCAGGTGCAGGGGCCAGTCGCCCCGCTCCGCCAGCAGCTCGTAGGCACGCACCATCACCACGGGGTCATTGTGCTTGACCGAAATCTTGAAGTCATGGAAGTCGTGCTCTTCGAAGAGCGACGCTTCCCAGACAGCGGATTCCACCAGGGCCTCCGGTGTGGCCTTGCCGTACTTGGCCAGCAGGCGCGGGTCCAGCGAACCGGCGTTGACGCCGATGCGGATGGAGACGCCCGCATCCTTGGCCGCGTTGGCGATCTGCTTGACCTGGTCGTCGAACTTGCGGATGTTGCCCGGGTTTACGCGCACCGCCGCGCAGCCGGCGTCGATGGCCGCGAAGACGTACTTCGGCTGGAAGTGGATGTCCGCGATCACGGGGATCTGCGACTTCTTCGCGATGATCGGCAGGGCGGCGGCGTCGTCGGCGCTGGGGCAGGCGACCCGGACAATGTCGCAGCCCGACGCCGTGAGCTCGGCGATCTGCTGCAGGGTGCCGTTGATGTCCGTGGTGGGGGTGGTGGTCATGGACTGGACGCTGATGGGCGAGTCCGAGCCGACTCCGACGGAGCCCACTTTGATCTGACGGGTTTTGCGTCGCGGCGCAAGCACGGGCGGCGGCGCAGCTGGCATTCCAAGGTTGACCGAGGTCAAAACGTCCTCCATGTGCCGAAACGGCAGGTATTAGGCTGTGAAACGCGCGTTTGGGAAACGCGCCCTTCCTATTATCACCCCGCCCAGGACCTGTTCGGCGGGAGCGGGATGGATATCACTCAGGGCTTAGCGCGCGGCTCTTCAGGAGTGGTCGGCGAAAGCGCCTATGGCGGGCTTCCAGGCCGTGGTCTTCATTCCCGAAATGGCGCCGGCGACGGCAAACGGATCCTGCTTCAGCAGCTCCAGCAGACCTGCTTCGTCGTCAGCGACCATCAGCAGCAGCGCTCCGGCGCCGTCTACGAACGCTCCGGCGGACAGTACCCGGCCTTCGTCCGCCAGCTGCTGCAGCCACTGGCGGTGGGCGGGGCGGTGCTGGTCCCGGAGTTCGGCCGATCCGGCCTCGTAGACATACTCAACTGCAAAAATACTCATGGACTCAAGCCTACGGGATGCACCGCACTGCGGCCGCTCAGGGGCGTTTGCCCGCGGCTACAGCAGGCAAAGCCGGACAGGGACGGCCATGGCCACGGCCCAGAGCATGGAGGTGAGTGTGCCGATGATGAACCGTTCCGCGGCGGCCGGTGTTTCCTTGAGTTCGGCGTAGCGCCCCAGGCCCTTCACTGCCACCACGTAGGCAATCGCTACCGGTTCGTCGGCCATGACGGCGGCCGCCACGGCCAGACGTTCCAGGATGCCGATGGCCAGGCCGCCGCGGAGGACGGCGGGAGGCGGCGGGGGCGGGTTGCCTGCCTCACGGGCAATCCGGAGCACGGCGGAAGTGACGGGCCAGCCGAGGAGACCGGCGGCCAGCAGTCCGAGGGCTACCCACAAGAGCGTCATTTATCCGTCTTTCGTTTCGTCGTGGTTGGAGTGGTACTTGCCCCGGGGTGCTTGCCCGAGTGTCAGTTCGGCGGCTCCCCGGTGGTAGGCCCGTCCGCACGGTTTACCGGCTCCCAGGTTTACCGGTGCGCCCGCCCCGCTTGCCGCCTCCCCGGTAGTCCTACCCGCCCGGCTTACCGGCCCGGTTCATTCGCGAGGGTGTCTGCGCGCGCCAGCAATACCGCGGCCGCCGGACGGGCCGCCCATTCCTCCTGCCAGCCGGACCGCCGAACCGCCTTGCTTACCGCCTGCGAACTGATCCCGAGCATACGGGCGGCCTCTGTCTGAGTCCCCCATTTGCCAGGTTGGACGTGTTGCAGGATCCGCCATTCCGATTCTGTCCGCTCAGCGATCAAGCGGGCCAGCAGCACCAGTACTGCCTCCGCCTCGGCTGCGCCGGGCGATCCTTCGACCGCCACGGCGGGCCGGTCGCCGGTTTTCTTGGCCCGGTCGACGGCCCGGCGGGCGGCAACGAAGGCCGGGCCGCCGGCCTCCCGCGGGCTGCGGGGCAACGGTTCCTGCACACTGCCGACGCCGACGCCGACATACCAGTGCCCCTCACGCAGCACCCGCAGAACGGCGTCGGTCACGGTCTCCGCGGAGTCGGACACCCCTTGGACCTCATCCCCCACCGACCGTTCGAACGGCAGCAGCATGGGCAGGTCCGATAAGGCGGCAAGCAGTTCCGGGACGCGGTCTCCGCTCCCCTGGCTGTTGCGCTGGTCTATCGTGAGGACGTACATGTTGAAACCGTAAACGTATGCAAATCTAATTGCAACCGTTAAAGGGTTCAATCGAGTTTCCAACCTGGCTCCCCCGCTCGGCGGGATTCCTGCAGATCACCCGGCACGCAGGTCCGTTTCCTGCCGGTTTGGGTTTCTGCTGCCACTTTGGGAAATCCCTCCGCCGCAAACCGGCAGGGATTTCCCAAACCGGCAGCATTTTCCGAAACTGCAAGCAAACAGCCCTGCGAAGACGCTTCGGGGCGGTCTCTGGGCGGGTCAGGCCCCGAAAAGACCAGCGACTAGGGGTGCAAAATGCAACAATCCGGGGAAAGGCACCGAGCAGGCGTGTGCGTGCCCGGGTACGGCGTGCGAGGCCGCCGGGGTCAGGCCCAGCTTTGGGAAATATCGACCGGTTTGGGAAATCCCTGCGCTGCGCCGCGGCAGGGATTTCCCAAACTGTAAGGGATCCGGACAAACCGTAGCGAAGCGGCGGCCGGAACCGCGCCGCGCAGGCGCCCGGGTAAGGCGGCTTTAATATCCCGGCGAGCTCTGCGAGCAAGGGATTTCGTTGCCGCCGTCCCGGGCACCGGAGCCGCGCCAACGGCGCCGCGCAGGCGCCCGGGTAAGGCGGCTTTAATATCCCGGCGAGCTCTGCGAGCAAGGGATTTCGTTGCCGCCGTCCCGGGCACCGGAGCGCCACGGGCACCGCACCCGGGCACCGGAGCGGCACCCGTGAACAGAGAACCTAGTTGAACAGGCTGACCGGCTTCACGATGTCCGCGTAGATCAGCAGCGCGCCCATCCCCATCAGCAGCACAAACACGGCGTAGGTCAGCGGCAGCATCTTCGCCATGTCGAAGGGCCCCGGATCGGGCCGGCGGAACAGCTTCGCGACGCGGCGGCGCAGCCCCTCCCACAGGGCCCCGGCCACGTGGCCGCCGTCCAGCGGCAGCAGCGGAATCAGGTTGAACACGAACAGGGCCAGGTTTACGCTGGCCACCAGGCCGATGAGCGTTGCCACGCGGCTCTGCAGCGGAATGGCGTCCTGGCTGGAGATTTCGCCGGCGATCCGGCCTACTCCCACCACGCTCATGGGCCCGTTCGGATCCCGCTCCTCCGAGGAGAACGCCGCCTGAGCCACGTCCACCACCCGCTGGGGCAGGTTCACCACCACGCCGGCAATGTTGGCCAGGTTCTCCCCCACCGTCGGCAGCACGGTTCCGGCGGACTGCCGCACCAGGGCCTGTTCGGCGCCGACGCCGATGAAGCCCACTTCCTGGGTGACGTATTTGCCGTCGTCATCGGTCTGCGCCGTACCGTCGTCGCCCACTACGGGGCGTTCGGTGAGCAGCGGGGTGATGGTGGTCTGCTGTTCGACGCCGTCGCGCTCGTACGTGAGCGGGACGGTCCGGCCCGCGGCCTCGCGGATCCAGCCGGAAAGTTCTTCCCAGGAGGACACCTGCTTGCCGTCGAAGACGGTGATGGTGTCCCCGGGAAGCAGCCCGGCCTCGTACGCGGGTGCGGCCGGGTCCTGGTCGGTGCAGTCGGTCTGTCCGGTGGCTGCCTGCTGCTCGGCGCTGATGACGCACTTGTTGACCTCCGCCAGGGTGGTGGTGGTCTGGGCGGTGCCGAAGCCCATCAGCAGCACGGCGAACAGCACCACGCCGATCAGCAGGTTCATGAACGGCCCGCCAAGCATGATGATGATCCGCTTGTAGATCGGCAGCTTGTAGAAGACCCGGTTTTCGTCGCCTTCCACCAGGCGGTCGGTCTCAGCCTGCCGCGCCTCAGTGGCCAACTGTTGGAACATACCGGTGCTGGACCTCCGGACCTCGCCCTCATGCTCCTTGTTGGGCGGGAACATCCCCACCATGGAGACATAGCCGCCCAGGGGCAGTGCCTTGAACCCGTACTCCGTTTCCCCCTTGGTGCGGGAGAACACGGTGGGCCCGAAACCGATCATGTACTGCGTGACCCGGACCTTGAAGGCCTTGGCCGGCAGCAGGTGGCCCACCTCGTGCAGCGCAATGGACGCTGCGATGCCCAGCGCCACGAACAGCACACCCAGGATGAAAAGCAGAATGGTCAACGGGCTTCCTTCACTTCAACTTTGAGACCGGTCATCTTCCACAACGTTTCCGCGCCGCGGCGCGTGCCCACTGCTCTGCCGCCAGAAGCGACTCCAGGGTCAGCGGACCGGACTCGGGTGCTTCCTCCAGTACGGCGGCGATCGTATCAACGATGTCTGTGAAGCCGATGAGCCCGTCATGGAAGGCATCCACTGCTTCTTCGTTGGCGGCGTTGTAGACCGCCATGGCCGTGCCGCCGCGCGCAGCGGCAGCCTTGGCCAGCGCGACGGCGGGGAACGCCTCCTCGTCGAGCGGCTCGAACGTCCATTCGGAGGCCTTGGTCCAGTCGCACGGCCGGGCGGCGCCGGGCACGCGGTGCGGCCAGCCCATGCCCAGGGCGATGGGCAGGCGCATGTCCGGCGGCGAGGCCTGGGCGATGGTGGAGCCGTCCACGAACTGCACCATGGAATGCACCATCGACTGCGGATGGACCACGACGTCGATCCGCTCCAGCGGGATGTCAAAGAGCAGGTGTGCTTCGATGACTTCCAGGGCTTTGTTGACCATGGTGGCCGAGTTGGTGGTGATGACCCGCCCCATTTTCCAGGTGGGGTGCGCCAGCGCCTGTTCGGGAGTCACATCCGCCAGGTCGGCGCGCTTGCGGCCGCGGAACGGACCACCCGAGGCGGTGACCACCAGCCGGTCCACCTCGTCATGGGTGCCGGAGCGCAGGGCCTGTGCCAGGGCGGAGTGCTCGGAGTCCACGGGCACCAGCTGGCCGGGTGCGGCGGCCCGCCGAACCAGCTCGCCGCCCACAATGAGGGATTCCTTGTTGGCCAGGGCGAGCAGGTGCCCGGCGGCCAGGGCGGCCAGCGTCGGTTCCAGGCCGATCGAGCCGGTGATGCCGTTGAGCACCACGTCGGCTTCGGGCCAGGCCGCGACGGCGGTGGCGGCGGAGGCGCCCACGAACAGTTCGGGGTCGTACCCGGTGACACCGGCGGCAGCGGCGGCGTCGCGCAGGTGCGTACGCAGGGTCGGCAGGTCCGCGGCGGCGCAGCCGACCGCCTCGGCACGGGTGTGCACGGCCTGCTGTGCCAGCAGTTCCAGGTTGGATCCGCCGGCGGCCAGGGCGACAATGCGGAACCGCTCGGGTGCGGCGTCGGCCACGTCGATGGCCTGGGTACCGATGGACCCGGTGGAACCGAGCAGGACCACCCGTCTGGGCGCATCAGGGGCGTCACCGGTCCGGCGGGCCCGCACGTAGTCGTAGGCAGAAGGATTCGTTTCGGAAGGCTGCATGCCTCCAGTATCCCGCAGTGCGGCTGCTGCGGCCGGAATCAGCGGTCCTGCTCCAGCGCCTGCACGGCATCGGCAACCGGCGTGGGCCCGGAGATCAGTCCCAGCGCCTGGTGGATGCCGTTGCCGGTCCGCAGCAGTTCGGCCAGGACGGCGGCGACGTCGGCGCGCGGCACGGTGTCCCGGCGCACGTCCGGGGCCAGCTGCACCAGGCCCGTCGGCGCGTCATTGGTGAGGATGCCCGGCCGGACAATGGTCCAATCCAGTGAGCTGCGGGCTATCAGGTCTTCCTCGGCCGCGAGCTTGGCCAGCAGGTAGGCGTACATTACCTCGTCCAGGTCCGCAGGGCGGTGGCCGTCCCGGACGGCGTCCAGTCCGCCGGAGGAGACCTGCAGGAAGCGCCCGGCGCCGGCCTGCTCGGCGGCTTCGGAGATCGGCA
>NZ_JBNHFG010000046.1:0-17394 GCF_059090025.1 Arthrobacter sp. Y3224198 | reverse complement strand
CCGCGGGGCGCGCCGCGGCACCGGAGCTGCTGGCCGCCGCGGGCGCCGGCGCGGCAGCGGTCACCTTGGACCGGGACGGAGCGGCAGTGGTCAGTGCCGACGGCGGTTTCCACCGCACATGGGCGCGGCCAGCCGCGGAAAAGCAGGCCTCCGGCGCCGGGGACACGTTTGTGGCCTGCCTGACCCTGGCCCGCGCGGCCGGGCTGCCGCTGTCCACCGCCGCGGACCTGGCCCAGAACGCGGCGGACATTGTGGTCCGGCAGTCCGGGACGTCGGTCTGCAGCACCGCAGACCTGGAACGGCACCTGGACAGCTTCGCGGACACCGCCCTGAGCCAGGCCGGCCTCCTGGCCCGGATTGCCGCCGAACGGGCCGGCGGACGGCGGATTGTGCTGACCAACGGCTGTTTCGACGTGCTTCACCGCGGACATACCCGGTACCTGAACCAGGCCAAGCAGCTCGGCGACGTCCTGGTGGTGGCGTTGAACAGCGACGCCTCCGCCCGACGGCTCAAAGGCCCGGGCAGGCCCATCAATCCCGCCCATGACCGGGCCGGAATCATCGCGGCACTCAGCTGCGTGGACTATGTCACCGTCTTCGACACGGACACGCCCATCCCCCTGATCCGGGCGCTGCGGCCGGACATCTATGCGAAGGGCGGGGACTACTCGGCCCAGATGCTGGCGGAAACACCCGTGGTGGAGGAGTGCGGGGGACGCGTGCTGATCCTGGACTACGTTGCCGACCATTCCACCACCGCCCTGGTGTCCCGGATCCGAGCGGGCGGCAACAGCAGCGGGGATACCGGCCCGGGCGGCAGCCCCGGGAGCCCGCCGTGACCCGCCGCCATTCCGGAGACTGGGACCGGACGCCCGGGCCGGCCGTCGCTGCGCTGGACGTCCTCATTCCCACCCGCAACCGGCCGGCCGAACTGGCGGTGACCCTGGCCGGACTGGCCGCCCAGGACGGCCCGGACTTCGACGTCGTCATCAGCGACCAGAGCACGCAGGTACCGTCCTGGAACCATCCCGCGGCCGAGGCCATGGTCCGGGTGCTCGAGGCGCAGGGCCGCCGGGTGCGGCTGCTGCGGCACCTGCCTGCCCGGGGCCTGGCCGAGCACCGGCACTTCCTGCTCGAAGCATCCGCAGCACCGGCAGTACTGTTCCTGGACGATGATGTGTGGCTGGAACCGGGCATGCTTTCCCGGCTGGCCGAGGCACTGGAACAATCGGGAGCCGGCTTCGTGGGGGCTGCCGTGCAGGGCCTGTCCTACCTGTCGGACCGCCGGCCCGAGGAACAGGCACCCTTTGAACTCTGGGAGAACGGCCGGGTGCAGCCGGAACGGGTCCGCCGCTCAGAGCCCGGGTTCTCCCGCTGGACGCTGCACAACGCCGCCAATCTGGTGCACATTGCTTCCCGGCTCGGCCTGGCCGCCGGAGAATGGCAGCTGTACAAGGTCGCGTGGGTGGGTGCCTGTGTCCTGTATGACCGGGCCGCGTTGCTCGACAGCGGCGGATTCGGTTTCTGGGACCAGCTGCCGGCCGCGCACGCCGGGGAGGACGTGGCCGCCCAGTGGCGGGTGATGGAGCGCTACGGCGGCGCCGGGCTGGTTCCCTCCGGGGCGGTGCACCTGGAATCTCCCACCACCGTGTCCGACCGGTCCGCCGACGCCGCCGAGATCCTGCTGGGCGGCTCCGCTGCGCACAATACGTCCGTTCACCAGTTCCCAACCGAAGAATGAGCGAAGGAGAACCCATGGCTGACAAGCCCAGCCCAATCGATGTGCAAAAGGCCCTCGGCGGGATGGATTACCCCGCGTCGAAGGACGACATTGTGAAAAAGGCCGAGGGGTCGGGGGCGGAGGGAACCGTCCTGGACGCCCTGAGGAACCTGCCGGAACGCCAATACGATGCCCCGACCGACGTCAGCAAGGAAATATTCGACTAACGGGATTTAGGCCGGCAGCCAGGCCGGCCGGCGGACCAGCCGCTGTCTCGGCCCGGTCTCGGCCAGCTGGAATCAGGCGGTCGGATCCGTGGGGCGGGGCGCTTCGGGTCCGGGCGCAACAGGTCCGTCGCCGTCGGCAGGGGCCGACGGCGTGGGCTTGCCCACGTTTCCGGCGCCGCCGGGGATCTTGGCGGAGCTGCGGTGAATGCCGGAACCCTGGCTCAGGTGCTCCGGGTTGGGCTTCTCCGTCATCAGCAGCAGCGAGGACACCAGCAGGGCCGCAATGAAGGTGATGCCCACGGCAATCAGCCCGAGGTCCAGGCGCAGTTCCTGCTCGGCTCCCCCGGTGGCGAAGATCATGGTGGCAATACCGGCGATCAGGGCCAGTACGGCCGAGAAGATCAGCGGTGCCTTAACGGAGTTCCGTTTCTGCGGACCGCCGGTTGAGCTGTTCGCCACTATGAATCCTCCTGCTGCGTTGGGTTGGCGCGGATGGATGCTGACTGCACCACGCGCTTTTCTAGTTTACGGCCTTTGCCTGCTCCGGAGCGGCGGTCCGGGCATCATGCCGGGCACCCAGGGCGGAGATGGCCACGATCACGGCAATAATGATCGCCGCGCCTCCGGTCACGCCCAGCAGGGCGCGGGTACCCATGTGGTAAACCACCGGCACCAGCAGCCCCGAGACCAATGAGGCCGCACCGGTGATCAGCCAGTCCCGGGCAGGGAGGAAGTTCTGCCGCTGCTTGGCCCAGAGGAAAAGCTCCACTACTCCGCCAAGGATCAGCGCCGCCGCTGCCGCGGCCCGGAACGCCTCGGCGGAAGAGAAGACCAGGGTGGCTGCGCCGGCCAGAAGATACACGGCGGCTTCGACCAGCAGGAGCGGCCGCACGGTTCCGTGTCCGCGCGCGGCGGACAGCAGGGGTAGCAGGGCCGCACCGGTCAGCAGCAGGTAGGCGCCGCCGGCAAGTGACAGGACGGACTCAGAGGGCTGCCCCTGCCAGAAAATGGTGAGCACACCGTACACAGCTGCCACCAGTGACCGGACCAGCATGGGTCCCCAAGGTGCTCCGGGATTGGACGCGCCCATTGCAGAGCCTCCGCTTTCACTTGGCGTTACGGTGGCCGGTTGGCCACCGTCCAGCTTAGTCGCTCCCGCTGCCTGCGGTGGAACCGGTGACCATCCAGGCGTCCCGGCGCACCCGCCAGGTGAGCGTGGCGGCCCGCGCACTCATGTAGCCGAGGGCGAACGCGGCCCAGAGCCAGCCGATGCCGGCGGCCCCGGCAGTACCGCCGGCCTGCACCAAGAACAGCAGCGGAAGGTACGCCGCCAGGTTGAGCAGCCCGGTCACGGCCAAATATCGAGCGTCCCCGGCACCGATCAGCACGCCGTCCAGCACAAAGACCAGGCCGCAGATGGGTTGGGACACCGCCAGCACCCACAGGCCCGCCGTCATGGCCTGCTGCACTCCGGCGTCGCCGGTGAACAGGACACCGGCAACCGGCGCCACCAGGGCCAGCAGTGCGCCGGTGATCACACCGAACCCCACACCCCACCGGATCATCCGGCGCGTGAGTGCCCGCGCCAGGACCGTGTCCCCGGCACCGAGTTCCTTGCCGATCATGGCCTGCGCGGCGATAGCCAGGGCGTCCAGGGCGAAAGCGAGGAACGTGAAAACGGTCATGACCAGCTGGTGGGCCGCCAGGGACTCCGGCCCCTGCGCCGTCGCCACCAGGACCGTGGCCAGCACGGCCGCACGCAGGCTGAGTGTGCGCAGCATCAGCCAGGACCCAACATGCGCGGTGGCGCGGATACCCGCAAATGCCGGTCGGAGGGAGACCTCCCGCGCCCGGGCCATCCTGCCCACCCCCACCAGATAGAACCCGGCCATGCCCCACTGGGCAATGCTGGTACCCAGGGCCGACCCGGCCACTGAGAGCGAGAAGCCGTACACCAGCAGGTAGTTCAGGCCGATGTTCACGGCAAAACCGACCGTGGCCACCACCAGCGGGGTCCGGGTGTCCTGCAGCCCGCGCAGCACGCCCGTGGCGGCAAGGACCACCAGCATGGCCGTCAGGCCCGGCATCGAGAAGCGCAGATACTCCACCGCATACCGGTGCACATCCCCGTCCGCCCCCATGGCGGAGCAGAGCTGCGGAGCAAAGAGGTAGCCGGCGGTGGAGAGCAGGAGGCCCAGCAGGACGGCCAGGGCAATGCCGTCCCGGCCGGCGGCAAGCGCCTCCCCCTGCCGGTTCCCGCCCAGGTACCGGGCCACGGTGCCGGTGGTGGAATAGGCCAGGAACACCATCAGCCCGACGGCGGTCTGCAGCACCGTGGACGCCAGGCCCACACCGGCCAGCTGCGCCACACCCAGGTGGCCGACAATGGCGGAGTCCGCCAGCAGGAACAGCGGCTCCGCAATCAGGGCACCGAGCGCCGGTACGGCCAGGGCAAGGATCCGCCGGCTGAGCTGCCGGGAGGACATATCGGTTCTCACGCCATCCAGCCTACGGTTTGGGCCGGTCATCCGGCCGTCCGTTCCGCCGGCAGGGCATCGTCCCGGCGCAGGACCAGGGCAGCCGTCAGTGCGGCCGCCGCCAGCAGCACCCCGACAAAGAGCACCAGTGCGGGCCAGCCGTTCCGTTGGAACCAGTACCCACCGGCCCAGCCCAGCAGGCTGGACCCGGTGTAGTAAAAGAGGTTGTACAGCGAGGAGGCCTGCGCCCGGCCCTCCCGGGCCAGCAGCGGTGTCCATCCCGAAGCAATGGAATGCGCGGCGAAAAAGCCCGCCGTGAAGACCAGCAGCCCGGCGACCACCGCGGGCAGGTTCCCGGGCAGCGTCAGCGCCAGCCCGGCCGCCATGGCGCCGATGGAAAGCAGCAGCACGGGTTTGCGGCCCCCGCGTCCGCTCAGCCCTGCGGCCAGTGTTCCCGCTGCACGGGAGGACCACGTGCCGGCGAGGTAGGCCAGGAACAGGGCGCTGGCCACGCTTTGCGGCAGCCCGAAGGGCGGCATGCCCAACCGGAACCCCAGGTAGTTGTACACCGCCACGAACCCGCCCATGAGCAGGAACCCCTGCAGGTACAGGGCCAGCAGGCGCGGACTGCGCAGATTCGCTGCCAGCCGGGCGGCCAGTCCGTGCCCGGGAAGCGAACGGCGCACCGGGACAAAGCCGTGCTGGCGGGGAGCAGTGAACAGGAAGACCACGGCCGCCCCGGCGGCCAGGAGGCTCACCGCGGCCACCCCCACCCGCCAGTTCGCCAGCTCCGCCAGCGGAGCCGCGACAATGCGGCCCGCCAGCCCGCCCACCGTGGTGCCGGAAACATAGGTGCCAGCGGCGACCGCGGCATGCACCCGGCTGACCTCCTCGCTGAGGTAGGCCAGCGCCACGGCGGGAATTCCACCCAGGGCAACACCTTCCAGGAACCGCAGCCCCAGCAGGACGGGCAGGCCCGGACTCAACGGCACGGCCAGGCCCAGGACCACTGCGGCGAGGATCGCCGCCCGCATGACCGGCAGCCGCCCGAAGCGGTCGGCTGCCGCGGACCACGGGATGACGGCGACGGCCAGCCCCAGGGTTGCGGCCGATACGGTCAGGGCGGCCGAAGCGGCCGAGATGTCCATTCCTGCGGCCAGCTCCGGCAGGACGCCCTGGAGGGAGTAGAGCTGGGCGAAGGTGGCGACGCCGGCGGCGGCCAGGCCCACCAGCACGCCCCGGTACCCCGGGGTGCCGCGGCGGTGCCCGGTGAAACCGCCGCTGACCTCATGCGGGCTCTTGGGCGGGCCTGCCTTGCCAGGCCGGGTCATGACCGCTCCTTTGCGGCCGGGCTTCCGCCTGTGGTTCCGCCCACCGGCTGGACGGTTCCGGCCAGCTCGGCAGCCAGG
This sequence comes from Arthrobacter sp. Y3224198, assembly GCF_059090025.1. NCBI lineage: Bacteria > Bacillati > Actinomycetota > Actinomycetes > Micrococcales > Micrococcaceae > Arthrobacter > Arthrobacter sp. Y3224198. The sequence continues at coordinate 11,561 of NZ_JBNHFG010000046.1, read as the reverse complement.
TTGCGCCGGGCCGGCGCTTCCCAGAGCTGCCGTCCGGCCTCCGTGCGGAAGAGCGGCCGGGCCGCGGCGAGCGCTGCCACCACCCGGCGTCGTCCGGCTGCGAACGCACCTTCGGAAAGGTGCTGATACTCGGCGCGCACATCCGCCAGATAGCTCCGGTACTGTTCCGGACCGCGGGCCAGCACCGCCAGGTCCGCGTCGGTGAGCAGGGCACCGTTGACGTCCCCGGGGCACGGATCATGGCCCGCCGTCAGCCGGACCAGCCGGGCGCATTCGGCAACGGTGTCGGGGTCCACGCCCGCCGGGGCCAGCAATTCCTCCGCGAGGACGGCGGACGCCTCCTCGTCCGCGCCCGCACGGCAGGCGTAGACCGCGTCGTGGAACCAGGCGGCCAGCCCGACAGGCACAGGGACCTTGCCGCCGGTCAGCAGATCCAGGGCCTCAAGGACCTGCAGGAGGTGCCGGCGGTCATGGTACCGGCGGTGCGGCTCATTCCAGCATTCCAGCAGCCGCTGCCCGAGCCCGGCCTGCCCGGGCAGCAGCCGGTTCCAGCGTTCCAGCAGCGGCCCGGCGAGGGCCGAGGGCCGGTCCCGGGCCGGGATCCGCAGTCCGCTGCCGATGAGGATGCGGACCAGTTCCCCGCCGGTTACCGGAACGGCGCCGCGGCGGACCAGGTCTGCGTGCAGATGCTGCGGCACGTCGTAATGGTCGCCATCGAACGCCCGGGGCGAGATCCCTGCAGCCCGGGCGAAGGCATGCAGCTCCTCCCGGCTCGCATCGGAGACCAGATGGGAGAACAAAGTGTTGTGCGCCGGCCACATCGGCGGGTCAATGTAGATCATGGTGTGTGGCCTCCGGACGCTGAACTGGATCTTTTATGTCTATCGCACCGGCGGCCCCTCTGGCCACGCGGCGGACCGGCACACGGGCCAACCGGCCTTTTGGGCTACCCCTTGTCCCGGCTGGGCCCCGGTGCTGGAATGTCGGCATGGATGACGCGCCCCCGGATCTGCCGGAAAACCTGGATCTGCCGCAGCACATACCCGCTTCCGCCGGACCGTCCGGCGGCCACCCCGGCGTCTCCCCGGTGGTCCTCGCGATCGGAACCCGGAAAGGACTGTGGCTGGCCACCAGCAGTGACCGCCGCAACTGGGAGCTGCGCGGGCCCGAATTCGCCATGACCGAGGTTCCGTCCCTGGCCTTTGATACCCGCAGCGGCAGTCCGCGGTTGCTGGCCGGCGTCCGGTCGGAATGGTGGGGTCCCAACGTCGCCGTCTCCGATGACCTCGGCCGGACCTGGCAGGAACCACAGGCACAGGCCATCGCTTTTCCCCAGGACACCGGGGCAACACTGGAGCGCATCTGGCAGCTGCGCCCGGACACCGGGGACCGGCCCGGCGTCGTCTGGGCCGGCTGCGAGCCGATCTCCGTGTTCCGTTCCGAGGACGGCGGCGAGCACTTCGAACTGGTCCGCGGACTCTGGGACCATCCGCACCGCACGGAATGGGGTGCCGGCTACGGCGGTCCGGCCGCACACACGATCCTGCCCAGCCCGGCCGATGATTCGGTCCACGTGGCCATCAGCTCCGGCGGCGTCTACCGCTCCGATGACCGTGGGGACACCTGGGATGCGTTCAACAGCGGCATCAGTGCGAACTTCATGCCGGAAAAGTATCCGGAGTTCGGGCAGTGCGTACACAAGGTCGCCCGCGACGCCGGGAACCCGCGGCGGCTTTATGCGCAGAACCACGGCGGTGTGTACCGCAGCGACAATGCCGGAGAAGAATGGATTTCCATTGCCGACGGCCTGCCGGCGGATTTCGGTTTCGTGATGCTGGCCCACCCCATCCGTCCGGACACCATCTGGACCATTCCGCTGGGTTCGGCCGGAGAGCGCAATCCCCCGCAGGGCCGCCCGGGCGTCTACCGGAGCACCAACGCGGGGGAAGACTGGGGGCGGTACGACGCCGGCCTGCCGGCCTATGATTTCAACGCCGTGCTGCGGGACGCGGCCGACGTGGACACTGCCGATCCCGCCGGCATCTACTTCGGCACCCGGGGCGGCGAGGTCTACGCGAGCGCCGACGAGGGCGAGACCTTCCACCTGGTGGCCGCCAACCTTCCGGATGTGCTCTGTGTCCGCGCGCTCAGCACCTGACGCTGAACGCGGCCGGACCGCCGTCGGGATCCTGCTGCCGGCAGCCCTTGCCGATGCCGCTGGCGGGCAGCGGCGGCTCTCCGTGCCGCTCGGCGCGCCCGACGGCGGCGAGGGGGCACCCGCCGCAGCAGGCAGTACCACGGTCTCCGCCGTCCTTGCCGCCCTGCGCGGGCAGCAACCGGGCCTGTACAGCCGCCTTTGCGATGAAACGGGCAACGTCCGCCGCTACGTCAACCTGTACCTGGACGGTGAGGACATCCGGGACCTGGCCGGCCGGTCCACCGTCCTGCCGCCGGGAGCGGAACTGCTGGTCCTGCAGTCGATTGCCGGCGGATAGCGGCAGGAAGGGGTAACCGGCGGCCCGGCCAACCGCATCGGGGGCGTTTCCACCACCGGGTTAAGCAGTTCCACCGCAGGATTAAACGCGAACGGGCGCTTCCGCCCAATGCGGAAGCGCCCGTTCGTTCTGCGGCAACCGGATGCATATATCCGGTACCGGAGAGTTCTGACCTTAGGCCGGCAGCTGCAAGGTGGCGCCGGTGAAGATCAGGTCCGGGTGGATGATGCTGTCGGCATTGGCAGCGTGCAGTGCCTGCCAGCCGCCCTCGATGCCCAGCTTCTCGGCGATTCCGGACAGGGTGTCCCCGGCCTGGATGACGTAGGTTTCGCCGGACAGGGCCGGAGCTTCAACCTGGACCGGAGCGGCAGCCTCAACCTGGATGTTCTCTGCAGCGGTCGGGGCCGGCAGCGGCGTGGTGGCCTGCGGCTGCACGTAGGCCTCTACCGGAGCCTGGACCTCAGCCTGCGGCTGCACGTAGGTCTCCACCGGAGCCTGGACCTCAGCCTGCGGCTGCACGTAGGTCTCCACCGGAGCCTGGACCTCAGCCTGCGGCTGCACGTAGGTCTCGGCCGGAGCCTCAGCCTGCGGCTGCACGTAGGTCTCCACCGGAGCCGCGGCCTGCGGATTGGCGGTGGCTCCGGTCAGGCCCAGCTTGGCGGTGCAAGCCGGCCAGGCTCCGGGGCCCTGCTCGGCCAGGACACGCTCAGCTACGGCAATCTGCTGCTCGCGGCTGGCGTTGGCGGGGTCACCTGTACCACCGAAGGCGGCCCAGGTGCTGGGGGTGAACTGCAGGCCGCCGGAGAAACCGTTGCCGGTATTGGTAGCCCAGTTTCCACCGCTCTCGCACTGTGCAAGCGCGTCCCAGTCCATGGAGCTGGCGTTGGCAGGGGCGGCAAGGCCGGCAAGTCCGGCTGCGCCAGCACCGGTGATGACGGCGGTGGCCAGGCTGCGGCGTACGACACGACGGATCTTCTGGTTCTTCATCGGTTTCGTTTGCTCCCATAAGGGTTCCACTTGCGCTCGTCCCGTCCCCGGGCTTCAACACGCCGTCGCCTACCCCAGACTGATAGAGGTCTCATTTCGATGGCACGCAGCGGCGACATTACAGTGGACGCGTGACATCCGGCTTTGCATAGGCCGCACCTGTTTAGGTGCCGGCCGTCGCCGGCCTTCGATTCGGCCGACTGTCCAAGCCCTCGATCCGGGCTCTTAAATAACCTAGAGGAGGTTTTTGTCGAGACCAAATCGATATCAAATCTGCACGAATCGTTATCTTGGCAAGATCCGCGTAAACAAGCCGATCCAGTACAATCCTGGCCCGTTTTGTAGATTTCCTCACAGGATGTTTCCGGTGGCGCTGGACACAGCCGGAATGCCCTCGTAATGTGCCTGCCGCCACGTAGGGCCACGTAAGAAAAGCGCGCCGGGGCGGGCATGGCAAAGGGACGGCAGACCGTAGTCCGCCGTCCCCTTATGGTGCAGTGCTACTTCAACGCGTTGGACGCTTTGCGCTTGTTGAACACGTCAAACCCGACGGCGAGCAGCAGCACCAGCCCCTTAATGAACTGCTGGTAATCGATCCCCACCCCCATCAGGGACATGCCGTTGTTGAGGACACCCATGATCAGTCCGCCGGTGATGGCACCCACAATGGTGCCCACGCCGCCGGTGACGGCCGCCCCGCCAATGAAGGCAGCCGCAATGGCATCCAGCTCAAAGAGGTTTCCGGCTCCGGGACCGGCGGAATTCAACCGGCCGGTGAAGATCAGCCCGGCCAGCGCGGCCAGGACGCCCATGTTCACGAACAGCAGGAAATCCACCCGCTTGGTGTTGACGCCGGAAAGCTGCGCGGCCTGCAGGTTTCCGCCCCGGGCGTAGACATGCCGGCCAAAGACGGACCGGTTCATCACGGCGCTGTAGGCCACCACCAAAACGCCCAGCACAATCAGCACAATCGGGGTGCCGCCGCGCGAGCTGGCCAGCAGGTAGGTGAGTCCCAGGACAACGACGGCGCTGAACACCAGGCGGGTCAGGAACCAGGCCTTCGGCTCGTCGTCGAGGTTCAGTTTCATCCGGGCCGCCCGGCCACGCAGCTGGCTGATCACCAGCAGGGCCGTGGCGAGCACACCCAATCCCACGGTGGTCCAATCCAGCAGGTTGGTTTCCGCGGGAAAGAGGCCCGGGAACAAGGATCCGCCGCCGAGCTGCCGGTATTCCTCGGGGAACCCGGTGATGCGCTGGTTTCCGAGGATGATCTGCGTGAGTCCGCGGAACACGAGCATTCCGGCCAGGGTGACGATGAAGGCGGGGATGCCGACATAGGCCACCCAGAACCCCTGCCAGGCGCCCACCAGGGCTCCCACCACCAGGGAGGCCAGCAGGGCAGCCCACCACGGCATGCCCCAGTCGCGGATCATGATGCCGGACATGGCGCCCACGAAGGCCGCCACGGATCCGACCGAGAGGTCGATGTGCCCGGCCACGATGATCATCACCATGCCGATGGCCAGCAACAGGATGTAGCTGTTCTGCACAATGATGTTTGCCACGTTGTCCGGCTGGAGCAGGGCACCGCCGGTCAGCACCTGGAAAAGGGTGACGATCACCAGCAGGGCCAGGAATATGCCGATCTGGCGCAGCCGGCCGGCGAGGAAACGTCCTGCGTCGGCCAGCGGGGAGGGTTTGCGGCTCCGGGTGCTGAGAGCCGGATCCTCCCCGGCGAGAGTGGAAACCATGATCAGTGCCTTTCCTGGGTCATGTGCTGCATAAGTCGTTCGGGGGTGGCTTCGGCGATGGGGACCTCTGCCGTGATCCGGCCCTGGGCCAGGGTGTAGATGCGGTCACAGATTCCAAGCAGCTCCGGCAGCTCGGAGGAGATGACCACCACCGCCTTTCCCTGCGCTGCCAGCCGGTTGATGATGGTGTAGATCTCATACTTGGCGCCCACGTCGATACCGCGCGTGGGTTCATCCAGGATGAGGACGTCCGGATCGGCGAACATCCATTTGGACAGGACCACCTTCTGCTGGTTGCCGCCGGACAGCTTGCCGGCCACGGCGGTGACGGACGGCGCCTTGATGTTCATGCTGCTCTGGTAGTCCTGTGCCACCACCGTTTCGCGGCCGCCGTCCACCCATCCCCGCTTCGCGAGCTTGGCCAGGGCGGAGGCGGAGATGTTCCGTTGGATGTCCTCGATGAGGTTCAGCCCGTAGCGCTTGCGGTCCTCGGTGGCGTAGGCAATGCCGTGCCGGATGGCTTCCTGCACGGTGCGCGCCGTGATCTCCTTGCCGTTTTTGTAGAGCTTGCCGCTGATGTTGGCGCCGTAGCTGCGCCCGAAGATACTCATGGCCAGTTCGGTCCGCCCGGCGCCCATCAGGCCCGCTATGCCGACGATTTCCCCGGCGCGCACGGACAGCCGGGCGCCGTCGATCACCCTTCTGGAGTGTTCGGACGGGTGGTGCACCGTCCAGTCCTCCACCCGCAGGACCTCCGCGCCGATGTCCGGCGTCCGGTCGGGATAACGGTTGGTCAGTTCGCGGCCGACCATGCCCTTGATGATCCGTTCCTCGGTGACCGAACCGTCATGCAGGCTGAGCGTTTCGATCGTCCTGCCGTCCCGCAGGATGGTGACCGCGTCGGCGATCGCCCGGATCTCGTTGAGCTTGTGGCTGATGATGATGCAGGTGATGCCGTCCTCGCGCAGCCCACGCACCAGTCCCAGCAGGTGCTCCGAGTCCTCGTCGTTCAGCGCGGCGGTGGGCTCGTCCAGGATCATCAGCTTCACGTCCTTGGACAACGCCTTGGCGATCTCCACGAGCTGTTGCTTGCCGACGCCGATGTCGCCTGCCCGCGTCACGGGGTTGATGTCCAGTCCCACGCGCTGGAGCAGTTCGGCCGCCCGCACGTTGGTTTCGTTCCAGTTGATGAATCCGCGGGCCGCGCGCTCGTTGCCCAGGAAGATGTTCTCCGCGACGGAGAGGTAGGGAGAGAGCGCCAGTTCCTGGTGAATGATGACGATGCCGCTGCGTTCGCTGTCCTTGATGTCCCGGAAGGAGACGGGCTCGCCGTCGAGGAGGATTTCGCCTTCGTAGCTGCCGTGCGGATACACGCCGGACAGCACTTTCATCAGGGTCGACTTGCCGGCTCCGTTTTCCCCGCACACGGCATGGACCTCGCCGCGGACCACGGAGAGGTTGACGTCCTGCAACGCCTTGACCCCGGGAAAGGACTTGCTGATCCCGGTCATTTGGAGAATGTTGCCACTCATGTGGACCTTTCTGTCCGTAGGCACCGACACTGGCCGACAAGGGCCCGGGCACGGATGCCCGGGCCGGTGCCGGCTAGTCCAGGTCGGATTCGTCGTAGTAGCCGCTCTCGACGAGGACTTCCTCGTAGTTGTCCTTGGTGACAATCTCCGATTCGAGCAGGTAGGAGGGGACGACCTTGACGCCGTTGTCGTACGTTTCGGTGTCATTGGTCTCCGGTTCCTCGCCCTTCATCAGGGCGTCGACCATCAGCACGGCGCGCTTTCCGAGTTCGCGCACGTCCTTGAAGATGGTGGAGTACTGCTCATCGTTCATGATCGACTGCACCGAGCCCACCTCTGCGTCCTGCCCGGTGATGACCGGCAGGTTCGCCTCCGAGTAGCCGCCGGAGCGCAACGCGGAGATGATCCCGATGGAGAGGCCGTCGTAGGGCGAGAGCACGCCGTCGATCTGCTGTCCGCCGCCCACGGTGAGGAGGTCCTCCATCCGGTCCTGTGCGGTGTCGGGCAGCCAGCGCAGGATGGCGGCCTGTTCGAAGGCCGTCTGTCCGCTCGGCACCTTCAGGGTGCCCTTGTCCAGGTACGGCTGCAGGGTGTCCATGGCGCCCTCCCAGAAGAAGGTGGCGTTGTTGTCATCGGGGCTGCCGGCGAACAGTTCAACGTTGAAGGGACCTGCCGCCCCGGTTTCCTTGCCCTCTGCATCGAGGATGCCCAGGCCGGTCAGCAGGGACGTGCCCTGCTGCACGCCCACCTCGTAGTTGTCGAAAGTGGTGTAGTAATCCACGGTGTCCGACTCGTTGATCAGCCGGTCGTAGGCGATGACCGGGATGTCCTGGGACTCGGCCGTCTCGAGCACGCCGGTCAGCGTGGTGCCGTCAATGGACGCGATCACCAGTGCCTCGACGCCGCCGTTGATCATGTTCTCGATCTGGGAGACCTGGGTGGGGATGTCGTCATTGGCGTACTGCAGGTCCACCTCGTAACCCAGGTCCTCCAGCTGTGCCTTGACGTTCTCGCCGTCGGCGATCCACCGCTCGGACTGCTGCGTGGGCATGGCTACGCCGATCTTGGCTCCTTCATTGGAGTCCGAGCCGGCATCGCCGCCGCCGCGGCTCCCGCTGCAGGCGCCAAGGCTGAGGGCGAGGCTCAGTGAAACGCCTCCGATAACAGCCTGTTTCAGGGTCAGTTTCCGTGTCATGGTTGTGCCTTTCGTTCGTGCCGTGCCTGGATGGGGATGTCCATTGCGGGTCAGGGGGGTGGATGCCCGTTGCTGGTCAGATGTTCCGGCCGGGCCGGAAGGAGTCCGCGGGCCCGGAGCCTGCCGGCCGGGGCTGAGGGCGGAAGTGCCCGGATAACAGCGTGTCCGCTGCCGGGCGGCCGCGCAGCGGCGGCTGCGGACGCAGCACGGAACGGGCGGAATGCGTGCCGTAGTCGAATGCCGCCGGGGCGGTATCAGTACGGGTAGGGCTCACTGTGACCTCATTGTCAGTTGGACCGCCCCGACCGGCCGGGACCGGCATAATGTGAACGGTCACATTTAATGTCTGAGCCAGACTACCCCGCTTTATGTGACGCAGGCCACTTTCGGAGAATTACGTTTCTATAACGTCAAGGCTGCGGCCGGTGCGGCCGTGGAGGCGCGCTGGATGAGCCGGGGTGCCACGTCCCCCGCCTGCCCGGGGGTTTCACCGCGCAGCTCTGCCAGCAGTACGGCAACGCAGCGCCGGCCCAACTCGGGGAAGTCCTGCCGGACGGTGGTCAGCGGCGGCAGGAAATGCGCAGCCTCCGGGACGTCGTCAAAGCCCACCACGCTGAAGTCTTCCGGCACCCGGAGCCCCGCTTCGGCATAGGCATGGATCATTCCCAGGGCTATGTGGTCATTCCCGCAAACGGCGGCAGTGATCCCGCGCCGCCCCCGCAGCTCCTGTCCCACCCGGTACCCGGAATCGGCACTCCACTCCCCCGCGGGAACAATGGCGGGGGCCAGCCCCCAGGCCGCCATCTCCTCCTGGTACCCCTGCAGCCGGGCCTGGGTTTCCACCCATTCCTGGGGGCCCGGAATGTGCACCACGTTCCGGTGCCCCAGTTCCAGCAGGCACCGCGTTGCCAGCCGTGCTCCCGCCAGCTGGTCCACGGACATCCGGTGGTCCTGGCTGTGCAGCGAGTGCACGGTCACAAACGGAATTCGGATGGAGAGCTGCTCAATCACCTCCAGCGTGCGGGATTGCGGCGCAAGCAGCACCAGGCCCTCGACGGCGTGCCCCATCAGCCGCTCCAGAGCCGCTTCGATGGACGCCCGGTCCGTGGTGTCGATGTGCGCGGCATCCACCACGTAGCCGGCGTCATTGGCTGCGGTCTGCACCGCCTGCAGGCTTGCCGTGGGACCGTACTCTGCACCGGAGGCCACCAGGGCGCCGATAATCCGTGATTCCTTGGTGACCAGGGCCCGGGCCGCACGGTTGGGCCGGAACTGCAGATCCTCCATGGCTTTGAGCACCCGCAGCCGGGTGGACTCGCGGAGGTTCGAATGCCCGTTGATCACCCGGGACACGGTCTGATGGGACACCCCGGCCGCCGCAGCAACGTCGCGGATATTCGGGGCGCGCCGCGGCCCGGCAGAGCCTGCATCTTCGTCAGAGACCATAGTCAGAACGGTACTGCACGGTGGGGGTGCCGGCATCCGCCGGGACCGGAAGCAGCCGCGGCGGCGCACCGCCGGCACGGGCCTTCCGGCGGCTTCTGGACAGTGCCGACGGCACGGGTCTAACGTTGGTCCTCGTGCTCACATTCTTCAATGCGCTCAAACGCATTCTGGTCGGGCGTCCTTACGGCAACGAACGGCTCTCGCACACCCTCCTCCCCAAGCGGATTGCGCTCCCCGTTTTTGCCTCCGACGCCCTGTCCTCGGCGGCCTATGCGCCCGACGAGATCCTGCTGACCCTGGCGCTGGCGGGCGTGACCGCCGTGACGGTTTCACCATGGGTTGGATTGGCCGTCATCGTGGTGCTGCTGACCGTGGTGGCCTCCTACCGGCAGAACGTGCACGCCTACCCTTCCGGCGGCGGCGACTACGAAATTGCCAGCACCAACCTGGGCAAGTCCGCCGGGCTGACGGTCGCCTCCGCCCTGCTGGTGGACTACGTGCTGACCGTAGCGGTGTCCATGTCCTCCGCGGCGGCCTATCTGGTGACGGCCGTGCCGGCGCTGCACGGCAGCCAGGCCACCATTGCCGTCGTCGGCGTGGCCGTCCTGGTGCTGATCAACCTCCGCGGCATCCGCGAAGCCGGTTCCGTGTTTGCCGTTCCCGCCTACATCTTTATGGCGTCGGTGCTGGGCATGTGCCTCACCGGGACCATCCAGTTCCTGACCGGCAGCCTGAAGTCCGCGCCGTCGTCCGGCCTGGACCTGGTTCCCGAGGCGGGTCTGGACGGCGGCCTCGTGGGGCTGGCCGGTGCCTTCCTGCTGCTGCGCGCCTTCTCGTCCGGCGCCGCGGCGCTCACCGGCGTCGAAGCGATCAGCAACGGCGTGCCCACCTTCCGCAAGCCCAAGAGCACCAATGCCGCCACCACCTTGCTGCTGCTGGGCGTGATTGCCACCGCGATGCTGGCCGGCATCCTGGCCATGGCCAACCTGACCAAGGTGCACGTGGTGCAGGACCCGGCCACCCAGCTTCTCCGGGACGGCCAGCCTGTCGGTGACAGCTACGTGCAGCATCCGGTGATCAGCCAGCTGGCCGAGACCATCTTCGGCGGCGGCAGCATCCCCTTCTACATTGTGGTGGCGGCCACCGGCCTGATCCTGGTGTTCGCCTCCAACACCGCCTTCAACGGCTTCCCGGTGCTGGCCTCCATCCTGGCCAAGGACGGCTACCTGCCGCGCCAGATGCGCACCCGCGGCGACCGCCTGGCGTTCAGTAACGGCATCATTTCCCTCGGGCTGGGCGCCCTGGTACTGATTGTGGCCTTCGACGCCGACGTCACCCGGCTGATCCAGCTCTACATTGTGGGCGTCTTCGTCTCCTTCACTGCCAGCCAGCTGGGCATGATCCGGCACTGGACGGGCAAGCTGCGCACCGAGCGGGACAAGGACGTACGACGCCGGATGCAGCGCTCCCGGGCAATCAACGCCCTGGGTTTCGGCATGACGGCCCTGGTGCTGCTCATCGTGATCATCACCAAGTTCGAGCACGGCGCCTGGATTGCCCTGCTGGCCATGGCCGGGCTGTACGCGGTGATGTACAGCATCCGGAAGCACTATGACACCGTGGCACGGGAGCTGGCGCTCAGCCCCGATGAGCACGGACTGGCCCTGCCCTCACGGGTCAACGCGGTAATCCTGATTTCCCAGGTGCACAAGCCGGCACTGCGTGCCATCGCCTATGCCCGGGCTTCCCGGCCCTCCAGCCTCACCGCCATCACCGTGGACATTGATCCCGAGGACACCCGCCGCACCCTGGCGGAATGGGAGCGGCTGCAGATTCCCGTGCCGCTGACCGTCCTGTCCTCCCCCTACCGCGAGACCATCTCCCCCGTGCTGGCCTACCTGCGCGAAGCCCGGCGGAACGCGCCGCGGGAGCTGTTTGTGGTCTACATCCCCGAATACGTGGTCGGACGCTGGTGGGAACAGCTGGTGCACAACCAGACCGCACTGCGGATCAAGGCACGGCTGCACTTTGAGCCGGGAATCATGGTGGCCAGCGTGCCCTGGCAGCTGGTGTCCAGCCACGATGCCCACGGAGAACCCGCCGGCGGCCCCGGAGCCCACAACCGGGGCTGAGCCGGCGCGGCTGCGGCGGGCCG
>NZ_JBNHFG010000045.1:0-18309 GCF_059090025.1 Arthrobacter sp. Y3224198 | reverse complement strand
CCCGCGCGCCGGTGGCCAGCAGCACGGCGTCGGCCGGCAGCCGGGCACCGGAACCCAGGGTGAGGCCGCTTCCGGGGTCGAGCTTTACTGCGGTGTCCGTAATGAGGCTGATGCCGTGTTCGCGGTACCAGTCCTGCGGGGCGAGCTCCAGGCGTGGACGGTCCAGGGTGCCGGCCAGGAAGGTCTTGCTCAACGGCGGCCGGTCATAGGGCAGCCCGGCGGGGTCCACCAGGTGCAGGGCGCCGGTGTAGCCCTGGCGCCGGAGTTCGCGCACCGCACTGAAGCCGGCGATGCCGCCGCCCACTACGGCAATTGCTGCGGGGACTGTCCCGGGGCTCACGCGTCCTGCGGAGCCTGGTTGGGGTAGAGCCATACTTCGCCGTCGCGCACCTCAACCCGGTGCGCGCGGGTGTTGACCAGGGCGGGCAGGCACAGCGCTTCGCCGGTCCGCAGGCAGAACCGCGCCGAGTGGATGGGGCATTCCACCTCGTCGCCCTCAATCCAGCCCTCTGCAAGAGAGGCTTCCTCATGGGTGCAGGTGTCATTCAGCGCGTAGAAGTTTCCGTTATCACTGTGGAAAACGGCAATGTCATCAGCGGTGCCCGCGGTTTCCGCGTCCACGGTGAGCGCCTCGCCCTCATCGATCTCATCAACTCCGGCAACCCGAATACCCTCGCTCATGCCATTCCTTCCCGGCACCAGGCCGTACGTGCTGCTCTTAGGTCAACACGTTACCCGGCCCGGAGGCTCGTTGCCTGCCGCAGCGGCGAAGGCCTCAGCCCGCCGCGGGCCCCGCCGCAGGCTCCACCGGGGCCTTGTACTGCCGGGCCGGTTCCAGGCCGCGGATCAGGGCGATCAGCTCCATGCGCAGCTCCGGGCCAATGCCGGCCATGGATGTTCCCTGCTCCAGGTTTTCCGCGTCCGCCAGCAGCTTTTGCCCGCGTTCGGAAATGACCACCTGCCGGCCGCTGCGGCCCGCGGTTCCGGGTGCCACCTCTTCCACGAGGCCCTGCCCGGCCATGCTCGCCAGCGACGTACCCAGCGTCTGCGCGGTGACGCGCAGCCGCCGGGCCAATTCGGCGCGGCGCATGGGCCCGTCGGCCAGCAGCACCCTCAGCACCGTTACCCGCTCCTGCGTCAGTCCTACCTCGCGCAGCCTGTTGTCTGCTTCCCGTCGCACCAGCCGTGCAGCGGTGGAGAGCAACCGCACAGGCTCCCAATCCCCCTCGTTCGGCATCTTCCTGCTTCCCTCTACGTCATTGATACGTCTTGGTAGGCGATCCAGCTCCGCTAAAAATAAGTGTGCTTACTATTTCAACGGCATACAGGGGGTACTTGTCAAGCCGGGGTCGGGTTAGGCGCCGCTCCACGCGCGGAACGCACGCACGGATTCCCCGCTGCCTTCCACGCTCACGTTGGCCGCAACCCGCCGGCCCATCGCGTGCAGCGCAAGGTCCACCACGTTGCCGGAGACCAGCACGGACGGGTCACCGGCCCGGACCCGGCGCCGGCCGAAACCGGGCACAGCCAGTTCCACGCCCACCGGGCTGCTCCGGTAGCCCATTCGGGCCATCAGGCCCAACTGCTTCCAGAGCGCTTGCTGCTGACCGGCCGGCAGCTCACGTGGTGCTGCTGCACCGGCACCGCGGCGGATGTCCTCATGGTGAATGACGTATTCGACCAGGTTCGCGGCGTCCAGCCGGAACGGCGAAAAACGGGCCGGACCGGCAGCGAAACGTTCCACCAATGAGGCGTAGCCCTCGGGGGTGCCGGCAGCGGCGGCCTCAGCCCCCAGGTGTTTCTCCTGGCCCGGCTTGGGCCGGCGCACCGCGTCGGCCGCGATTTTCCAAGGCGCCTGCTCACGCAGCACCAGGTGCGCCAGCAGCCGGCGCACGTCCCAGCCCTCGCACAGCGTTGGCGCCAGCGGATCGGCCTCCCGCAGTGTCCGGACCAATTCCGTGCGTTCGTGCTCCACCCAAGCCATAACCGTCTCCTTTGCATTGGACTGCCGCCGATTTTCCACCCGTTGGAGGTGCATTCCCACGGCAATGCTGCCTGCGCCCCACATTAGCCGCGAACCCTCTTTACCCTTAGCTACCGCGGCGTAGCATGGTCCCCACAGTGAGCCGGGGCCGCCCTTCCACGCGGCCAAAACAGAGGAGAAATCCCATGAGCACCACTGATATTGCCCAGGGCTCCGGCCCGGACAGCAGCTCCCGGAAAATCAAGGAACGCGTGGTCACCGAGCAGGACGCACGCAACGCCACCGAAGCGGCCCGCGACACCGGTGAATCCCGCCCCAGCTTCGCCAAGGGCATCTACCTGGGCAGCTACAACCTGGACCTGGTCCGGTCCCTGCCCGCCCCGGACCCGGCGGAGGAATCCCGGGCCGGCCTTTTCCTTGAGGCGCTGACGGAATACTGCAGCACCTTGGACGGCCGCCTGATCGAGCGCACCGGCGTCATCCCGGACGAGTACCTGCGCGGCCTGGCGGACCTGGGCGTCTTCGGCATCAAGATCCCGCAGCACTACGGCGGCCTCGGACTCTCGCTGCTGAACTACGGCCGGGCGCTGATGATCCTGGGCTCCGTGCACCCGAGCATGGGGGCGCTGGTCTCCGCCCACCAGTCCATCGGGGTGCCGGAACCGGTGAAGGTTTTCGGCAACGAGGAACAGAAAGAGGAATACCTGCCGCGCTGCGCAGCCGGGGCGGTGACGGCGTTCCTGCTCACCGAGCCCGACGTCGGCTCGGACCCGGCACGGCTGCGCACCACGGCCATCCCCTCCGAAGACGGCAGCGAATACGTCATTGACGGGGTGAAGCTGTGGACCACCAACGGGGTAATTGCCGAGCTGGTGGTGGTGATGGCCGCCGTTCCCCCGCACGGGGAGTCCAAGGGCGGCATCAGCGCGTTTGTGGTGGAGATGTCCTCCCACGGCATCAGCGTGGAAAACCGCAACAACTTCATGGGCCTGCGCGGCATCGAAAACGGCGTCACCCGGTTTACCAACGTCCGGGTGCCGGCGGCCAACCGGCTGGGCCGGGAAGGCCAGGGCCTCAAGATTGCCCTGACCACACTGAACACCGGCCGCCTGTCCATTCCGGCCATGTGCGCGGCGGCCGGCAAATGGTCGCTGAAGATCGCCCGCGGCTGGTCGGGTGCGCGCGAACAGTGGGGCCGGCCCATCGGCCGGCATGAAGCGGTGGGCAAAAAGCTGGCCTACATTGCCGCCACCAGCTTCGCCCTGGAAGCGGTCTTCGAACTGTCCGCCGAGCTGGCCGACGCCGGCACCAAGGACATCCGCATCGAGGCAGCGCTCGCCAAGCTCTGGGCCAGTGAAATGGCGTACAACGTTGCCGATGAACTGGTGCAGGTGCGCGGCGGCCGCGGGTTCGAAACCGCGGACTCGCTGGCCGCCCGCGGAGAGCGTGCGGTGCCGGCCGAGCAGCAGCTGCGGGACCTGCGGATCAACCGGGTTTTTGAGGGCTCCACCGAAATCATGCACCTGTTTATTGCCCGCGAAGCCGTGGATGCGCACCTGTCCGCCGCCGGTGACCTGGCCGTGGCGGACGCACCGCTGGCAGCCAAGGCGAAGGCGGCCATGAAGGCCAGCGGTTTCTACGGCAAGTGGCTGCCCACCCTGGCGGCAGGCAAGGGCAGCGTGCCGACGTCGTACGCCGAGTTCGGGATCCTCGCCCGTCACCTGCGCTTTGCCGAGCGGGCCTCGCGCCGGCTGGCACGGTCCACCTTCTACGGCATGGCCCGCTGGCAGGCCGGGCTGGAGCACCAGCAGGTGTTCCTGGGCCGGATTGTGGACATCGGTGCGGAGATTTTCGCCATCTCCGCCTCCTGCGTCCGCGCAATGAACATCCGGCGCGAGGATCCGGAGGAGGGCCGGAGCGCGTTTGAGCTGGCGGACGCGTTCGGCGCCCAGTCGCGGGTGCGGATCGAGGCCCTCTTTGATGAGCTCTGGCGCAATTCAGACGACGCCGACCGGCAACTGTCCAAGGGCGTGATGGCCGGGCGTTACACGTGGCTGGAGGACGGCGTGCTGGATGCCTCCGAGGGCACCGGCCCGTGGATCTCCGAAACGGCGCGCGGCGAGGAACAGAAGGAGAACCTGCACCGCCGGTACCGCTAGCCGGGGCTAGGCCGCTCCCACTGCACCGCGGCAGATGTGTACGTACCGCCCGGCCAGCTCCTCGGGGCTGAGCGGTCCGCCGGCGCGGTACCAGGAGGCCACGCCCGTGCACATGGTGGTCACCGCGCGGCTGGCGTCCTTGGGGTGCGGGGCGGCGAACCGGCCGCTGCGGACCGCTTCTGCCACCACGTCATCCAGCAGTTTCTGCTGCCGGTCGCGGGCGGCGATGTGCCGTGCCCGGGCGGCCGGCTCCAGGCTGCGGATCTCGCTGGCGGCAATAAATGCGTGCTCCCAGCGGTAGGCGTGCACCAGCACCAGGCACTCGATCAGCAGCGCGAAGCGCTCCTCCACGTCGGATCCGGCCTCGGCCAGGGCCGCCGTGCTGCGGGCATAGAGGTCCGCCATGGCCGACTCGGCAATGCCTACCAGCAGCGCCTGCTTGGACGGGTAGTGGTGGTACAGCCCGGGCACGGAAAGCCCGGCACGGGTGGCCACCGCACGGATGGCGGTCCCGTGGTAGCCGTGCTCCAGGAAGCATTCCAGCGCGGCGCCCAGCAGCGGCGGCAGGACCGGGACGGAAAAGTCCCGCCAGTCGGGCTGGATCGGCGCGGTACCCATGGCATCCCTTCGCTCGTTTCGATGGTGTGACCCTTGACACGTCTTGCAGGCCTGCACCAGACTACCCATACCGAGCGGTCGCTCGGTAGTACATGAAGCTCGGGCAGCACTCCGGGCAGTGGAAACGGCGGAGCAGATGGCGGATCAGGCAGCGGAACAGCACACACCGGGTACGACGCCGGGCGGCCGGCCTCCGCTCGACGGCAAAACCGCCGTCGTCACCGGCGCCAGCCGCGGCATCGGTCTGGCGATCGCCCGCCGGCTGGTAGCCGACGGGGCGACGGTCTGCATCACCGCCCGCAATATCGGCCCGCTGAAGGAGGCCGCCGCGGAGTTCCCCGAAGGCACCGTGCTGTTCCTGGCCGGCAAGTCCGATGACCCGGACCACCGGGCCGAGGTGCTGGACACCGTGGCGCAGACCTGGGGGCGGCTGGACATCCTGGTCAACAATGCCGGCATCAATCCGGTCTACGGCCCGCTCACGGAGCTGGATCCGGACGCCGCCCGACGCATCCTGGACGTGAACGTGCTCGGCACCCTGGCCTGGGTGCAGGCCGTCTGCGCCCACCCGGCCCTGGACTTCACCGGCCGCGGCGGATCGGTACTGAACCTCTCCTCCGTCTCGGCACAGACCCCGGCGCACGGCATCGGTTTCTACGGCATCAGCAAGGCAGCGGTGGAACAGCTCACCCGCACCCTGGCCGTGGAATTGGCCCCCACCGTCCGGGTCAATGCCATGGCACCGGCCGTGGTGAAAACCTCCTTCGCCCGCGCCTTGTACGAGGGCCGCGAGGAGAAGGTCAGCGCCACCTACCCGCTGAAGCGGCTCGGCACCCCCGAAGACGTGGCCGGCGCGGCGGCGTTCCTGGTCTCCGACGACGCCGCCTGGGTCACCGGCCAGATCCTGAACCTCGACGGCGGCCTGCTGGTGGCCGGCGGTTCCGCCTAGGACATCCGTCCGCCCGCCTCCGCCCACCGGAACCGCTTCCAGCCAAAGGACCAGACCATGACCACCGCATCCCTGCCTCCGGAAATCGAAGACCTGCGCCTGCGCACCCGTGAATTCATCCGCGGCACGGTGATGCCCGCGGAACCGGCTCCCGGCGTCGTAATCCCCGAGGAACTGCTGGCGGAACTGCGCGCCGCGGCCCGGGCAGCCGGGGTCTTCGCCCCGCACGCACCGAAGGAATACGGCGGCCAGGGGGTGCCGCTGCAGCACTGGTCCCCCATCTTCCAGGAGGCCGGATACTCGCTGTTCGGCCCCTCCGCCCTGAACTGCATGGCCCCGGACGAGGGCAACATGCACATGCTGAACCTGATCGGCAGCGAGGAGCAGAAGCGCCGCTACCTGGCACCTTTGGTGGCCGGGGAGGCCCGCTCCTGCTTCGGCATGACCGAGCCGCACCCCGGCGCCGGCTCCGATCCGGCCGCGCTGCGTTCCCGGGCGGAGAAGGTGGACGGCGGCTGGCGGATCAACGGCCACAAACGCTTCACCAGCGGGGCCAACAACGCGGCGTTCTGCATCGCCATGGTGCGTACGGATGCGGTGGACGGCGCGCCGGCCGGCGCCACCATGCTGCTGGTGGACATGGATGCCCCCGGCGTGCGGATCGGGGAACAGCTGCACACCATGGACCGGGCCATCGGCGGCGGACACCCGCATGTGCACTTCGAGGACGTGTTTGTGCCCGACGACGCCGTGCTGGGTGCCCCCGGGGAAGGCTTCCGCTACGCCCAGGTGCGGCTCGGTCCGGCACGGCTTACGCACTGCATGCGCTGGCTCGGGCTGGCCCGCCGGTCCCTGGACATTGCGCTGGACCGCACCAACCGGCGGGAGATCTTCGGCTCGGTCATGAACGAGCTGGGGCTGGCGCAGGAAATGATCGCGCAGTCCGTGATCGATATTGAGACCTCCGACGCGATCATCGCCAAGACCGCCGCCCTGCTGGAGACCGATGCGAAGGCCGGCTCGGCGCTGTCCTCGGTGGCCAAGACGCACACGTCCGAGGCGGTGTACCGGGTGATCGACCGCAGCCTGCAGCTGTGCGGCGGCGACGGCGTGACGGACCGGCTGCCGCTGGCCTCCTACCTCAACGAGGTCCGTGCCTTCCGCATCTACGACGGTTCCAACGAGACCCACAAATGGGCCATCGCCCGCCGCGCATCCGCCGGCCGCCGCCGCGAGGTGGAACACGGTGCCCCCTATCTTGCCGATGTTGCGGAACACGACGACGCCGCCTCCCCCGCCGACGCGAAAGCCTGAGATTCATGTACACCACCCCCGACGGCCGTGAAGTTGTAGCCACCCGCGCCGACGCGGAGGCGCTGGCCTCCCCGCCGCTGCTGATCCTGGACGAGGTCACCGCGTTTTTCGACGCCCATAACCTGGGCAGCGGGCCGCTGTCCTGGGAATCCATCGGCGACGGCCAGTCCAACATCACCTACCGGATCCGCCGCGGTGCCGAGGACTTCGTGCTCCGCCGCGGGCCGCGCCCGCCGCTGCCGCGCTCCACGCATGACATGGTCCGCGAGGCACGGATCCAGCAGCTGCTGCGCGGGCAGGGTGTTCCGGTGCCGGAAATCCTGGCGGTCTGCGAGGACGAAACGGTGCTCGGAGTGCCGTTCTACGTCATGGCGTACCTGGACGGGCTGGTCATCACCAGCCGCATCCCGGAGGCACTGGCCTCCATGGACCAACGCCGGGCCACCAGCGACGCCGTGGTGGACACCCTGGTCCGGATCCACGCCGTGGACGTCAGCAGCGGGGAGCTGGCGAAGTTCGGCAAGCCGGAGGGCTACCTGCAGCGCCAGGTGGCGCGGTTCTCCGGCCTCTGGGACATCAACACCACCCGGAACCTGCCCGAAGTGGGCCGGATCGCCGCGTGGCTGGCGGACAACGTTCCCGCCAGCCAGGCCGCCGCCGTGCTGCACGGGGACTACCGTCCGGGAAACCTGATGTTCGCCCCCTCCGCCCCGGCCCGCGTCATTGCCGTCCTGGACTGGGAAATGTCCGCGATCGGCGATCCGCTGGCGGACCTCGGCTACCTCACCGCCACGTATTCGGAACCGGGCAGTGAGTCCACCCCGTTGGAGCTGACCGGCGTCACCCGCCATCCCGGCTATTTCACCCGGGCGGATGTCATCAACGCGTACCGGGAGCGGACGGATCTGGATCTGGACGCCCTGCCCTGGTACCAGGCGCTGGCATTGTGGAAGGCGTCCATTTTCTGCGAAGCCATCTACACCCGCTGGCTCAAGGGGGAACGGCCCCATGACACCCAATTTGCCCCGTCCCTGGAAGCTGGGGTGCCGCAGCTGCTCCGCAGCGCCGCCGGGTTCGCCGGGCTGGCGCCGGCTCCGCTGTAACCCGGGTTTCCGGAACGACGGCGTAACGGCCCGGTTCCCGGGCCCGGCCGTCAGGTAGCGTGGGGCCATGAAAAAGCTTCCCCAGTCACTCATCCTTGCCGCCATCGCCGGGGCCACCGAATTGTCCCGGCCCGCCGACTGGTCGCCCGCGTGGCGCCGGGCCTACATAGTGGCCCCGGGTGCCGCCATCGGGGCCATCAGCGCGGTGGCAGTCCGGGCGGGCCTGCGCAAGGGACGGAAACTGGCTGCGGCTGAAACCGTTGACCTGGTCACCCCGAACATGCCGGGGCCCGACGGCGCAGCGGCGGTCCCTGCCGCCGGCCCGGTAGCCGGGCCGGCCTACCTGGCCACAAGCGTGCCCGGACCCCGTTCACGGAAGCCGGCGATCGCCCTCACCGGTTTGGCTGTGGTGACGGGCGCCGCCGTCAGCGGCATCATGGCACTGACCCTGGCCCTGGATGCACGGGTGGAAGCCTGGCTGGTCCGCCGCGGGGCGGCCAAACCGCGCGTGGTGATGGCGGTGGCGGGAGTGCTCTGGTCCCTGCTGATGGATGTCGTGACGGCTGGCAAGGACGCGAAAGATTCCAAGCGGCCCCAGGGCGCCGATCAGTAAAGCGGCTTTCATTCAGCCGCGTCAGCCGAAGAGCGCCGACGCCCGGCTGACGGTCTGGAAGACCCCGTAGGCCAGGGGGATTCCCACCAGCAGCCAGCTCACTGTCACCATGACTTTGCTGTTCATGCGTGCTCTCCGTCCGGGGTTGCGGTTTGTGCCGCGGGCGGCGGCGCGGTTTCCGGTTCATGGAACCGGGAGGAGACCGGGGTGACCAGCAGGTTGGCGATGAAGCCCACCACCAGCAGGCCCACCATGGTCAGCAGTGCCGGGTAATACGCGGCCGCGGTCAGTTCCCCGGGTGTGCCCTGTGCGTCGAGGAATGAGTTGACGATCAGCGGTCCGGCAATGCCCGCCGCAGACCATGCGGTAAGCAGCCGTCCATGGATGGCGCCCACCTGGAAGGTGCCGAACAGGTCCCGCAGGTACGCCGGAACCGTGGCGAACCCGCCGCCGTAGAAGGACAGGATCACAAAGGCCAGGGCCACGTAGAGAATGGTGGATGTGTCTCCGAAGAAGGAGAGCAGGGTGTAGAGCACCGCACCCCCGCCCAGATACAGCATGTAGATGCGCTTGCGGCCGATCAGGTCCGAGGTGGCGGACCAGACAAAACGCCCGCCCATGTTGCCAATCGAAAGCAGTCCTACGAACCCGCCGGCGACGGCGGCGGTCACCAGGGACGCGCCGTCGGGCTGGCGGAAAAAGTCCTGGATCATGGGCGCGGCCTGTTCCAGGATGCCGATACCTGCCGTCACGTTGCAGAACAGCACAATCCAGACCAGCCAGAACTGCCGGGTCTTGATGGCGTTGGCCGCCGAGACGTGGTTGGTAGTCACCAGGGACTTGGCGGCGACGGCGGACGGGTCAAAGCCGTCCGGCTTCCAGTCGGCGGCCGGAACCCGGATGGTGGCGGCCCCGTAGAGCATGTACACCAGGTACAGGGCCGCCAGGGTAAGGAACAGCTTTCCGACGGCGTCGCCGCTGGCCACCCAGCCGGGGGTGCCGGACTCCGGGTCGAAGAACGCCAGCAGGGCCGAGGACAGCGGACTGGCGATCAGCGCTCCCCCGCCGAAGCCCATGATCGCCATGCCGGTGGCCAGCCCGGGTCGGTCCGGGAACCATTTGATCAGGGTGGAGACCGGGGAAATGTAGCCGATGCCCAGGCCGATGCCGCCGATCACCCCGTAGCCGAGGTACAGCAGCCACAGCTGGTGGGTGAAGATGCCAACGGCGCCCACCAGGAACCCGCCCACCCAGAACATGGCCGAGACGAACATCGCCTTCCGGGGCCCGTTGGCGTCCACCCAGGTGCCCATCACGGCGGCGGACAACCCGAGCATCACGATGGCAATGGAGAAGATGATGCCGATCTGGGTGAGGCTGGTACCGAAGTAGTCCACCAGGGCCGTCTTATAGACGCTGGTGGCATACACCTGGCCGATGCACAGGTGGACGGCCAGGGCTGCCGGCGGGATGAGCCAGCGGTTGAAGCCCGGCGGGGCGATGGTGCGGTTGCGCTCCAGCCAACTCATGCGGACTCCCTTGTCGAACGGCGTCATTGTCGGACTCGTGCGTCAGGAGTCAGGATGCGCCTGTGCGGGCGCCGTGTCCCGGTGCGACACGCGTTTTCGCATTAGCGGACGGAAACATACCGCGCAACCTACTCCTCGGTAACTAATTTTCGAAAAGCCTTGCTTTGTTACCGCTGGGTAGCTTAGATGTAACAGACATCACACTCGTCCGGTCCGGTCCCGCTGTTTTATTTCGGCGGATAACGGGCCGGGCCCGTCGCACCGCGAAGGCTGCGCCTACAGGCGTGCTGCACGCAGCCCAGTCAGTCTCGACAGCATGAAGCAGAAAAAGGATATTCAATGACGAGTTCCACGTCCGGGCGTGCCACTTCCCGCCCGCACACACTTTTAACCGCACTCCTGGCCTTGTTCCTGATCCTCTTGCTGGCCTTCTTTGTGCTGTTTACCGGCAAGGTTGCCGCCGGCGCCACGGAGCTCAGCGACGGCGCTGAGCGCGCGAACACCGGCGCCGGCGACCTGCAGGCAGGCGCAGCAGAGGCCAAGGAAGGTGCCGATAAGGTAGCCGCCGGCTCCGCCAAGGTGGACACCGGCGCCAACACGCTCGCCACCGGCATCTCCACCGCCAAGGCTGGCGTCACCACCCTGAAGGAAGGCGCAGTCAGCCTGGATGAAGGCGCTGCCAAGCTCCTCACCGGCGCGGAAGCCGCCAACACCGGCGCCAACAAGCTTGCCGCCGGTGCCACCAACGCCCGCACGGGTGCCGGCACGCTGGCCAACGGTGCCAACAGCGCCGCACAGGGTGCCAACCAGCTTGCTGCCGGTGCAGACCAGTTGTCCGCCGGTATGGCCGAGTTGAATGACCCTGAGACTGGCGTTCCTGCTCTGGCCGCAGGCGGTACGGACCTGTCGAATGGCGCTGGCAAGGTCAAGAAGGGTGCCGAGGATCTTGAAGCTGGCGCCCTTCGACTGAAGAACGGCGTCCTGGAGATCAAAGGCGGCGTCGATCAATTGGCAGCCGGAGGGCCCGCACTGGTTGAGGGATCGGCAAACCTAGCAAAGGGCGCTACAGATTTGAAAAATGGTGCTCAGCTGCTGGGCGTCATTGACAATGGGCTCGCGTTGGGGGCTGGCGCAGGCCTCCTCCAGGCCAACGGTCAACCGATGAGTGATGCTGCCGCAAGGATTGTACCTAATGCAGACGCGTCGACTGCTGCCTCGAACCGGGTAAAGGCGCTCACGGACCAGCTGGCCGTAGACGCAGCCACACTTTCGCCTGCAGACCTCACAGCACGTTTGAACGCAATTTCCGCCGAGGCTAATGCGGCAAGTGCAGCAAGTGCCCGGGTGTCGACGGACGCTGTTTTGTACAACGTCTCCTACGAGAACGTTAAGGATGTCCTCCCCAAATTCGCTGCTAGCGCACCCACGTTCGCAAGCGGGGCAAACACTCTCGTCAACGGCATCACGACACTCGAAGCCGGAACTAAGACTCTTGATGCAGGTGTCCAAAAGGCCGCTGGCGGTATTGCAGCAATCAAGACTGGCATTGACTTCGGGGATGGAACCGAGCTGAAGCCGGGCCTGAAGAAGGGGTCGGAGAATCTGTACGCCGGCACTCAGGCCCTCAACGCAGGCACCGGCGATATTCAGACCGGAGCTAAATCACTCTCTGCGGGTGCAGGCAAGGTCAAGGATGGCGTGGACAAGCTCGCTGCCGGTGTGCAGACGCTGCGCACCGGCGCAGGAACCCTCGCACAGGGCAACGGCCAGCTGGCCGCCGGTGCAGGCACGCTCTACAGCGGCCTGGATACGCTCGAGACCGGCGCGTACACGCTGGCCGACGGCAACTTCAAGATCTACGACGGCACCATCACCCTGGCAGACGGCACCAGCCGCCTGAACACCGGTACCCAGTCCCTGGACGAGGGCGTCACCAAGCTCGACGACGGCGGCAAGACCCTGACCGCAGGCACCAAGGAACTGAAGACCGGCGCCTCGGACCTCGCTGAAGGCAACGGCAAGCTCGCCGACGGCAGCAAGACCCTGGCGGACGGCAACGGCCAGATCGCCGACGGCGCCGACACCATGCGGGCCAGCACCACGGCACTGACTCCGGGCGAGATCCTTACCTCCCCGAAGATCCTGGCCGTACTGATCCCGCTGCTGCTCCTGCTGGTCCCGATCGGCATGCTGATCATGGGCACCCGCCGCAGCCAGCACTAGTTCCACTGCACCACCGCATCACCTCGCACCACTACTAAGGAAGGGCAGGAACCGCAGCCGCGGTTCCTGCCCTTTCCCGTTGTCCTTGTGGTTAGCCGACGCGGCTTACCCGGCCCGGTTCAGTTCCGTGGAAATCCGTGCCGCCACGCTCCGCAGCACCGGCACGGCACGGTCCGCAAACGCCTCATCCACCCGGGATACCGGACCGGAGACCGATACGGCCGTAGGCGTGGGAGCTCCGGGAACCGCCATGGCGAAGCAGCGCACGCCCAGTTCCTGTTCCTGCTCGTCCACCGCGTAGCCGCGTTCCCGGATCCGGGCCAGATCGGCCAGCAGGGCGTCAACGCTGCCCAGGCTGTGCCCGGTGGGCGTGGGCATGCCGGCCCGGGCCACAATGCCGCGGACCTTCTCGTCCGGCAGCTGGGCCAGGATGGCCTTGCCGACGCCGGTGTCATGGGTATGCGCGCGGCGGCCGACTTCGGTGAACATGCGCATGGAGTGCGGGGACGGGACCTGGGCAATGTAGACCACCATGTCGGCGTCGAGCACCGCCATGTTGGCCGTCTCCCCCAGCTGGTCCACCAGTTCCTTCAACTGCGGCAGGGCCAGGGCACCCAGCTGCTGGTTGGCGCCTTCACCCAGCCGGATGAGTTTCGGGCCCAGGGCGTAGCGGCGGTTGGGCAGCTGCCGGGCGTAGCCCAGGCCCACCAGGGTGCGCAGCAACCGGTGGATGGTGGGCAGCGGCAGCGCCGCTGAGGCGGCCAGCTCGCTCAGCGTCACCGACCCGCCGGCGTCGGCGATCAGTTCCAGCAGTTCAAAGACACGTTCCACCGACTGCACGCCTGATCCGGCGGCTCGTTCTGCCATGGTTGACCCTCCTGAGGCTCTCCCGCGATTTTATCGCATCGCGGAAAAGAGTTCTCGCTAAAGGAAGGTTTTTTCCTTGCGGGTCAGGGTCACAGCGAGGGCGCCGGACGCGGTGGTTTCCTTGTCGGTGAGGGTGAAGGGCCCCAGGTCGGACGGATTCTCGAACAACCGCTTGCCCTGCCCCACCGTCACCGGCAGCACCATCAGCCGGTAGGCGTCCACCAGCCCGGCGTCGTGGAGGGACCGGGCGAGCTGGTAGCTGCCGTGCACCTGGATTTCTCCCGAGCCGCGGGATTTGAGTTCCTCCACCCCGTGCAGCACGTCGCCGCGGATCAGGCGGGTGTTGTTCCAGCCCGGATTCTCCACGGTGGATGAGACCAGGTACTTCGGCATGTGGTTGATGTGGGAGGCGACCGTATCGAACGGGTCGGTGTCCGCTTCCCAGAAGGGGTGGAGCAGCTCGTAGGTGTTCCGGCCCAGGAGCAGGGCATCCCCGTGGCCGAACCACTCACCGCCTATGCGGGCCACCTCGGCGTTCATGTGCGGGATCATCCAGCCGCCGGAGGTAAATCCGCCGGACGTATCTTCATCTGCGCCGCCGGGTCCCTGCATCACGCCGTCGAGTGACAGAAAGGAATTCACCGTTAGTTTCACCGAACACCCCTGTCCCTATCCCCCTGCTGCTTCTAGGTTCTGCCCGGGGTGCGGGGGTGTCAACGGTGCCGGACAATCACCGGAGGGACCCGGCGCACCGGTGCATGGATGGCAGCGGTTTTTACCAGGTGTGCGGGGCGGGACGCCGGGTGCTGGGCAGGGCCACATTGGCCCGCCACTCGTTGACCCACTCCGGCAGCACCAGGTCCGACGGCGGCACGGCGCCCACCTTCTTGAAGATTTCCTCGTTGCTCACCGGCCCCTCGGAGGAGAGGAAGCGGCAGCCGATGTGCGCGCTGGCGTAGATCTCGCCGTCGACCACCATCCGCTGTTCCAGGTAGATAGCACGGTCATCGAAGCCGATGATCTTCGATTCAATCGTGTACTGCTGGTGCAGCTGCAGCGACTTGCGGAAGCTGATGGTCTCGTTGTTCACCACCGGTCCCCACTTGTTCTTCTTCATCAGGTCCCACATGCCGCTGCGGACCAGCAGGTCAAAGCGGCCCAGATCCATCAGGGACAGGTACATCCCGTTGTTCAGGTGCCGGGCCACGTCGATGTCCGTGAGCAGTACCCGCATCGGCAGCGAGGAGGTGTCAAAGAACCCCAGCTTGGAACGGCGGCGGGCGCGGAAGAGGACCAGGAGGGTACGGAGGATCAGGTGCATGGCCGCTATATTACCGCTCAGTAACTTATTGGGAAAGGGTGCGCCCTGATGTCGGGCCCCGCACTCATCAGTGGCGCCAGGTGTCTGTAGCCGGGCTAAGTCTTGGCGTAAATCGCGGCTTTGGCGGCTTTCCGCTTTTTCCGCTTCTATTTCATCTCCCAGGCGGCACCGGCACTCTGGCCCGCCGTCGTCGTCGGCGTTAGCCTGCACCGCATGCACACCCTTGTTGTCCTCTACGGACACCCGGTGGATTACGAGGCATTCCGCCGCCACTTCGCTGCCATCCACCTGCCGCTGGCCCGCAACATTCCCGGCATCCGGAGCTCCCGCTCGTCCGACCGGCTGGCTGCGCCGGACAGCATGGCTCCGTATTTCGCGATCTTCGAGGCCGATTTCGACGACGAGCCGGCCATGCAGGAAGCCCTGACCACCGCCGAGGGGCAGCTGGCCAACGCCGACATCCCCAATTTCGCCACGGGCGGGGTGACGGTGTTTACCTATGGGCACTAAACGGCCTCACCGCTGCATGGCCAGCACGGCGAGTACCAGCAGCACCGCGGTTGCGGGCAGCAGAACCGCGGTCCAGCGTTTTCGGCTGGACCCGAAACGGAGCGAGGGGTCGCTGCGCCAGGCGAGCAGGTAACGCATCAGCAGGACCAGCCAGGCGAGATAACAGGTCATCGCGGCGCCCAGCAGGACGCCGACCGGAGCCGGGGTATTGCCCGTGGCGAGCACCAGCAGGAACCCCCCCGGCCTGCATAACGATCAATATGCCAAGGCATACGACAACGAAGGTGGCGAAAGCGGACGCTTTGACGCCCTGACGCGGTTCCATGGGGGCAGGCTAGCCTGCGAACCCACCGGTCCCGGTGTTGTCCACAGGTGCTTTCGCGGCTGCCCTCGTCGTCGCCGGCCTACTCGTCGTCGCCGCCGGTGCGCCGGAAGCCGCGCTGCTTGCCGTCCATCCAGAGGATGACGTCCATGGCGCGGAGCATGGTGACGGGTGCGGGAAGCTCCGCCGCTTCCTGGACCTTGTCCAGCCGCCGGGCCAGCGCGCCGTCGTCCGCCGTGAGCAGCCCGTGCCATTCCCCCCAGTACGTCAGGGAGCTGGTCAGCCCGGCAGCACGGGAAACCACGGAATCCCAAACGGGAATCAGCTTCGGCCGCTTCCGGGCGAGCAGTTTGCTGGTTTTGGTGGGGCCCATCTTCCACTGTCCGCCCTTGTAACCGCGGACCAGGTCCCAGAGCTGCCAGGCGGCGCTGTCCTTGCCGTACAGGCGGGGAAATTCCTCCGGCTTCACCTCTGCCATGTCGACGTCGGCCGGGATCTGCTCGAGCAGGCGGGTGATGTCCGCGGCATGGGTCTCCAGCAGGCCGATGACTGCCGGACCCTTCACTTCAACGCTCAGCATCGACAGTGCCAGCAGGTCATCGGCGGTTACGGTGTTCACGACGCCCGGGGCGTCGCCGCCCCCGGCCCAGGTATCGAAGCGTGCGCCGGTGCGGATTGACCCGGTGGTCGTTTTCTCCGTGTAGTAGCGGTGCAGCAGATTCGCGGCATCGTCCACGCGATGCGGTCCAAGGATTTCGGGCAGGGCCACGGCAGGGCTCCATTCCTAGGGCAACGTTTTGCGTTGATAGTACAGATAACGCGTCCTACGGTCCGCCCGGGGAGCATTATCTGCACACTGAACGCCCGTTCCAGCCCGCACCGGTGCCCCGGCGGCGCGTTTCCGCCCAGTCTGGGAAATCCCTGCCGGTTTGGGAAATCCCTGCCGGTTCGCAGCGGAGGGATTTCCCAAAGTGGCAGCAGATTCCCAAACCGGCAGGGGATTGCCTCGCCACGCAGACCGCCCGGCTCATTCCGGCGCGGTGATCAGCCCCTTGGACACCATCCAGTCATAGGCCACGTCAGCGGGTTCCTTGCCGTTGACATCCACTTCCAGGTTCATCTTCCGCAGTTCCTCGTCCGTCAGCAACGGGGTGATCTGCGCAAACACGTCCACCAGCTCCGGGTATTCCTCCAGCGCCTTGGAATTGAAGACGGGGGCGCCGTTGTACGCCGGGAAGTACGCCAGGTCGTCCTCCAGCACCGTCAGTCCCAGCGAGTCGATGCGCCCGTCGGTGGCGAACACCTCGCCGAAGTTGCATTCGCCGGCGTCGGTGGCCGAGTACACGGCACCGGTGTCATAGATGCCGATGTTCGCATCCGGCACTCCGTCTGCGGAGCCGCGCGGGATGCCGTATTTCTCCAGCATCGGGTTCATGCCGTCGGGACGGGAGTTGAACTCCGCCTCCAGGCAGAAGGTCCGCTCCTCCACCGGCAGGGACGCGATGTCGGAGATTTTGCTGACCCCCAGTTCTTCGGCCGCTTCGCTGCGGATGGCGAAGGCGTACGTGTTATTCATCGGCGCCGGATCGCCCCAGGTCAGTCCGTTGGCCAGGTCCGCGTCGTGGACGGCCTGCCACTGCTCCTGCTTGTCCGGAATCCCCTCACTCATCCCCAGGTAGGCGATCCAGCCGGTCCCGGTGTACTCCCAGGTCATGTCCGCCTGCCCGGAAACCATCAGTTCGCGCGCCGGCTGGCTGCCGGGAATGTTGGTCAGGTCGGTGACGTCGAACCCTGCGGCCTTGGCGGCCAGGACCGAGATTTTGCCCAGGATGAGCTGTTCGGTGAAGTTCTTGCCGGTGACGGTCAGCGGCGCGTTCTCCGGCAGCCCCTCGATGGGCTGGATGGAGCCGGGCTCGGCGTCGGGCACGTAGGAGTCCGCCGGCTGCAGTCCGCAGCCGGAGAGCAGCAGCCCGACGGCGGCGGTTCCGGCCGCGGCCAGGCGCAGGTACGGGTTGGAGAGCCGGTTCATCAGAGTCCCTTCGGCCGGGCGACGTGTTCCACCAGGCGGCCAATCCAGTCGACAACCAGCGCCAGCAGGGCCACCAGCAGCGCCCCCGCCACGAGCACGGTTTCCAGGTTCAGGTTCACCCCGGTGGTGATGAGGATGCCCAAGCCGCCGCCGTTGACGAACGTGGCCAGGGTGGCGGTTCCCACCAGCAGCACCAGGGCGGTCCGCACGCCGGAAAGCATGACGGGCACGGCCAGGGGAAGTTCGAGCCGGAACAGCACACCGGCGGAACTCATGCCCACGCCGCGGCCGGCCTCCACCACCCGCGAATCCACCTGTTCCAGGCCCACCATGGTGTTGCGCATGACCGGCAGCAGGGCGTAGACCACCAGGGCGGTGATCGCGGCCCAGAACCCGAAGCCGAGCCAGAACGCCAGCAGCACCAGCAACCCGATGGCCGGTGCGGCCTGGCCGATGTTGGCCAGCGCCATCACGGGACCGGTCAGCCGGCGCAGCGGCCCGCGCGTCAGGAGGACGCCGAGCGGAATGGCCACCACCAGCACAATCACCGCGGCCACCCCGGTGAGCAGCAGGTGCTCCACGGTGTAGGCCCACAGTGCGGCCGGATCCAGCGTGGTCCGCTCCGTGGGACTCAGCTCGGCGGTGTTCAGCCACAGCACCAGCAGCCCGAAGGCCACCGCAATGCCGGCCAGCTGCAGCAGCAGCGGCCGCCAGGACTGCGGCTTCGCAGCGGACTGCGCATCCGCTTGGGCCGTCAGCGGGACGGCC
>NZ_JBNHFG010000044.1:0-18335 GCF_059090025.1 Arthrobacter sp. Y3224198 | reverse complement strand
CTGGCCGACGCCGCCTCCCGGGCGACGGCGGCACGCCCCAGTGCCACCGTGGCCCAGGTGTTCGAGCAACTGCCGCCCGAGCACCGGCACCTAAACAGCATCCGTGCCCTGCTCGCCAGCGGTTCCGCCGCCGGCGAGACGCTTGAATCCGTTACCTTTACCCAGATCGACGGCAGCGAGCGCACCGCGCTGCTGCCCGCCGTCGCTGTCGCGAAAGCCCCCGAAAAATGAGCGAGACCACCCTGTCAGCAGTCCCGGAGGACTTCGAGCCCGACGTCGAGCAGAAGGAGACTGAGGAAACCGACGCCCCGCGTGACCTGCTGGTCGACGGCCCCGAACTGTTCCCCGGCGACACCGGCACCCTTCCGCTGAAGCTGCGCCAGGCCCTGATCCGGCTGCTGCGCGGCCCGTACCTGGACGCCACCTCCTCGGACAACGTGTACGAGACCGTAGTAGACAACCAGGACCAGCTGCGCGTGCGGCTGAGTGAACTGTTCCTGTCCCTGGTCATTGACGAGGACCGCAAGGTCGCCCTGCTGCGCCCGGTGGAAATGCCCGAACCGCACACCTCCGCCCTGCAGCGTCAGCGCGAAATGACCCGCGAGGAAACCCTGCTGCTGCTGCGCCTGCGGCTGATCCTGGACCGGCACACCGGCACCGGGAACGAGGCCACCATCGCCCGGCAGGACATCCTTGAGGTGCTCGAGGGTTACGTGGATCCGGGCCAGCGCGACGCGAAGTCCGTGGAGGACACCGCGGACGCCGCCATCCGCAAGCTCGTCCATGACCGCCGCCTGCTCATCCCCACCGAGCTGGACAACGTCTGGGTCATCTCCCCCGCCCTGCCGCTGGCCCTGCCCTATAGCCAGATCGGCGACATCGTCACCTTTATGCAGACCCTCTCCGGGGACGCGGAAAACGCGGACGACGACGGCGCCCCCACCCTCGACGTCGAGCCCGCCGACACTGACGGCACCGAGACTGAACCCGCCACGAACGACGGCGAGGAGCCGGCATGAGCATCGAAACCACCCTCCCCATGGGAGACCTGATCAACCCCGGCCAGAACCGGCTCTCCTCCGTGCAGATCGTGAACTGGGGAACCTTCGACGGCGCGCACACCATCAAAGTGGACCGCGCCGGCACCCTGCTCACCGGCGATTCCGGCGTGGGCAAATCCACCGTCTTCGACGCCATGCTGCTGGTCATGGACGCCCGCCCCCGCATGAACGAGGCCGCGCAGAACAACAACGGCACCAACGCCGAGGAAAAGCGCACCGCCTTCTCCTACATGCGCGGCCGGCTCGGCACGCAGGGAGCGGACGACGGCGCGGGCACCGCCTACCAGCGTCCCGGCGCCACCTGGTCCGCGGTCTGCCTGACGTTCGACAACGGACTGGGGCAGATCACCAGCCTCTCCGTGGTGATGGACCTGCCGGCCACCGGCACCGAGCACAACCTGGGCCGCTTCTACCTGGTGCACAACAAGCCCCTGGACATCGCCGCCCTGCAGACCGGCATCCGTGGCCGCTTCACCAAGGGCAGCCTCGAAGCGCTGCTGCCCGGCGCCGCCGTGTTCGATTCGCACAAAATGTTCGCCGAACGCTACCGCGCGGCACTCGGCGTCGAAGACGAGAAGGCCTTTAACCTGCTGCGCATCCTGCAAACCGGCAAGGGCCTGGGCGGCACCGTCAATGACTTCTTCCGCACCAACGTGCTGGACACCCCGCGCACCCTCACCGCGGCCGAGGAAGCGGTGGAGGACTTCAGCCACCTGCGCAGCATCCGCCGCCAGCTCGAACGCGCCCGCCAGCAGCGCGACCACTTGGCCAGCGTCCCCGAACTGCACACCCGCTACCGGCAGGCTGCGGACGCGCTGGCGCACAACCGCGCCCTGACCACCGAGGGCCTGCCCGCCTACCGGCAGCGCCTGGCCCTGGAAGGCGCCACCCGCACCGCCGAGAAGCTCGAAGCCGCCGCCTCGGCTGCCCGCGCCGAACTCTCCGCCGCGGAAACCCGCCGTGCCACCCTGAAGGACCAGCGCGATGCGCTCAGCGCCCGCTACGCCGCAGAGGGCGGCGGCGCCATCGCCACCCTGGAACGCGAACTCGCTGCCGCCGCCGCGCAGCTGCGCTCCCGCGAAACCGTGGAAACCGCGTTCCGGGACGAGCTCGCCGCAGCGGGGATCGACGTCGACTTCTCCCCCGCCGGGCTGGTCACCGCCCGCAGCCGCGCCGCGGAGCTGGTGAAGTCCTTGACCGCGGACCTGGATGCCGCCAAGGAGCGCAGCAGCAACGCGCACGGCGAGGCCTGGTCCCTGAAGGGGCAGATCGCGAAGCTTGAAAACGAGATCGGCTCCTTCCGCCGCCGCAAGTCCAACATCCGGCAGGAATCCCTGGACCAGCGCACCCGGATCTGCGCCGCCACCGGTATTCGCGAAGCCGACATGCCCTTCGCTGCGGAACTGATCGACCTGCCCGCCGAGCACGCCCAGTGGCGTCCGGCCGCCGAACGCACCCTGCGTTCCCTGGCCACCGCCCTGCTGGTCCCCGGCGAACACATGGCCGCGGTGACCCGCTTCCTCAGCGAAAACGACATGCAGGGCTACGTGCGCTGCATCGACGTATCCGTGCCGCTGGATGGTCCCGCCGAACCCGGCCCCGATGACCTGATCACCAAGCTGCTCACCCACGATTCGGCCATGGGCGACTGGGTCCGTCGGAAAATCACCGCGCACTACGACTTCGTGTGCGTGGAGGATCCGGCCGGGCTGGCCGGCGTCGCCAAGGGCGTGAGCAGAGGCGGTGCGGTCAAGCGCAACCGCAGCACCACCGAAAAGGATGACCGGCACACCAAGGCCTCGGACAACGTGCTGGGCTTCGACAACAAGGACACCGTCGCGGCGCTCGGCAACGAACTGCTGGCGCTGCGCACCGTCTTTGAAGAGGCGGACACCGTTTCAAAGCAGCACGCCGCGGAGCAGGACGAAATTGTCCGCCGGCTGGCCGCCGTCCACCGTGTCGCCGAAGACGAGCGGAGCTGGGAGGAACTCTCCGCAGACGAGGCCCGCGCCGCCGTCGACCAGGCCACCGACCGGCTCGATACCGCCCGGGACGCCAACGCGGACCTGGAGCAGATCCGCTTCGAACTGGACACCGCCGAACTGGACCTGACCGCCGCCACGGAGAAGGTCGGCGGGCTCAAGGGCGAAGCGGCAAGGCTCGACGCCGACCTTGCCGCCGCCGTCGAACGCCGCAGCGCGCTCTCCGCGAAGGCACCCGAGGCGCTGTCCGAGGGACTGCGGACCGCGCTGGCCGAACTGTTTGACCCGTTCGGTGACCTGACCGACGCCGCCCGCCTGAAGGAAGCCGCCGGCGAGGTGGAGCGCGCCCTGATCACCGAACAGGCCCGGTTGGAGAAGACCCTGCTGGAAACCCGCGCGAAGCTGGAGCGGACCTTCGAGACGTTCTCCGACAAGTGGGGCTCGGACTTCGGCACCTCCGTGGAGGCTGCCGGCGCGTACGAGGACCGGTTCGAGGGCATCATCACCGAAGGCCTGCCGCAGCGCGAGGCCGAGTTCAGCGAGTACTTCAACAACCGCACCTATGAGCGCTTCAGCGACCTGCTGCAGCTGCTGGATGAGGAACGCCGCAGCATCTCCTCGCGCCTGCTGCCGCTGAACTCCGTGCTCCGCCGGGTGGAATACCACGCGGGCAGCCACCTGGAGATTGAGGTGGCCACTACCATTCCCGACGCCGCGTACAAGTTCCGTACCGAGCTGAAGAATGCGCTGCCGATGATGGGCTCCCGGCAGGACAAGGCCGATATGGATGCCCGCTACGCCGCGCTGGAGGCGCTGGTGGACCGGCTGAAGGACCCGGAGGAGAAGCGCTGGCGGGCCGAGGTGCTCGACGTCCGTTCGCACGTGACCATCACCTGCACGCACCGCCTGGCCAACGGGCACACGTACACCAACCTGCAGGCGTCGCTGATGTCCGGCGGCGAGGGGCAGCGGTTCACCGCGTTCATCATGGCCTCCGCGCTGGCGTACCAGCTGGGCATTGTGTCGCAGGGCTTCAGCACCTACGGCACGGTGATGATGGACGAGGCGTTTGTGAAGTCCTCGCTGTCCTTCGCCGAGGCGTCCATCAACGCGCTGCACGAGTTCGGTTTCCAGCTGCTGCTCGCGGCGCCGGAGGACAAGGTGGACCTGTCCCGCTTCCTGGGCTCGGTCACCGAAATCCTGCGCGACGACGTCACCAACCGTTCCGGCGTGCTGGAGCGCGGGCTGGGCAACTCCCGGTCGGTGGATATTCTGCTCCGCTAGGGCAGGTTCCTGCGGTGCGAGAAAAACGGGCTGCCGGGCGGGGACGGAGACAGCGCGAGAAAGGTCAGACTCTGAGACAACAGCATCTGGTGAGCGTGGGCCTGGCCGCCGGCGTCGTGTGCGTTTTGCTGGGAACGTTCGGACCGTTCGAAACCTTCGCCGGCGTCTTGTGGCTGGCGGCGCTGCTTTTCTTCGCAGCCGCGGCAGTTGGCGCCCTGACGCGGTGGCGGAATACCCGCCGTCGTCCGGAGTCCGGACGCCGGTCCGGTAAGTAGCCTGCCGGCGGGTTGTGCCGCGCTGGCGGCACAGCCGGAACAGGCCGACACTGGGAAAGATGAGCGCTCTTCATACTCCCCGGTTCATTGCGTCCTGGCGCCGCCAGTTGATCGGCACGTTCAGCAACAACGCCACCGAGATCCCACAGTGGGAGCTGGATCTGGCGAAGGGCGACGACGTCGGCCACTTCGGTCCGGACTCCGCGGTCTGGGCGGTGCACGGCTCCATGACGACGATTGTGGCCGGGGTCCGTGCCTTGCTGCTGCAGGCCCTGCACCCCGGGGCGATGGCCGGAGTGCACGACTTTTCCGACTACAAGGAGGATCCGCTGGGCCGGCTGGCCGGGACCATCCGGTGGATCTTCACCGTCACTTACGGAGACACGCACGCGGCGAAGGCGGGTTCCGATTGGGTGTTGCGGCTGCACGAGCGGGTGCATGGCGAGTATGTGGACGCCGACGGCGTGGAGCAACCGTATTCCGCGAATGATCCGGAGATTGCCCGCTGGGTGCATTTGGCGTTCACCGATGCGTTCCTGTCCTCGCACCAGCGCTACGGCGGGGAGATCCCCGGCGGCCCGGACGCGTATGTGGCCGAGTGGGCGGTTGCGGGCGAGCTGATGGGCATTCCCAATCCACCTCGTTCGGAGGCCGAGCTGCGCAAGCAGATGGCCGGCTACGGCGCCCAGCTACGCAGCAGCGAGTACGTGCAGGAGGCCCTGGGTTTCCTGAAGCGTCCGCCGCTGCCGAAGAACCAGCGCTTTGGCTACCGGGTACTTTTTGCCGGGGCGGTGGCCAGCCTGGAACCCCGGCACCGGGAGCTGCTGGGGTTGCGGGCTCCGCACCTGGGGCCGGTTCCGTTGTCGATGAAG
This sequence comes from Arthrobacter sp. Y3224198, assembly GCF_059090025.1. NCBI lineage: Bacteria > Bacillati > Actinomycetota > Actinomycetes > Micrococcales > Micrococcaceae > Arthrobacter > Arthrobacter sp. Y3224198. Next base: position 12,861 of record NZ_JBNHFG010000044.1, on the reverse strand, counting down.
TTTCCCGTGAAACTTGTTTTGGGTGTTATCCGGTTTGGTTTGGGCTCGCAGGGGCCCAGCGAGCGGTCCGCCCGGGAGCGGATTGCCCGAGTCTCCGGTCGGGCGTGACAGCGGGTTGCCAGGAACGGGCTGGTTGCCAGGGACGGCACGACGGCACGACCGCATCAGCTCCACGGGGCTGGCCGTGAATGCATAACCGGTTGGCGCAGAGGCTAAGTAACCGGCTCAAAAAGACAGGTATTTCGAGTTTTCCGATGTCCCGTTTTGAGCCTCTTTTAGGCCCGGAAATGTCAGTGCCGGATGAAATCCTGAAGCATGGATCAGGACAGGAACACCGGGTGCGGAACCGGAACGCCTGCCGGCACAAACCTTCCACGGGAAGGGGCAGCCGGCAAGACGGATGCGCCCGTGAAACCGCCCCTGGCCTTGACCAGTCTTGCGGTTTATCGTGCCGATCCAGCGGGCGTGCCCGGCGGTGCGGAATGCTCAGCTGGCACCTACCCGGAAGGTTTTACCGGAACTCTGGCGCTGGCGAACATTGAATCCTTCGACGAGAAAGCAACTGGTGACGCCCTGGCCCGGGTCGCGCACCTGACCGCATGGGCCCAGGCCCAGCAGGCCCGCCTGATGAACCGGCTGCAGGAGGTCTTCCGGGACAGTTTCCAGAATGCATCGGGCCAGCAGGCCCCGGGTATCGCGTTCAGCCTCGCCGCCACCGAATGCGCCACCATTCTCGGCGTCCCGCAGATGACCGGGCAGCGGCTCCTGGACGAAGCGGAGAGGCTTTGCGGCGCGCATACCGAAACCCTCAACGCATTGGCGGAAGGAAAACTCAGCTACCCGCATGCGCAGGTGATCCTGGACCAAAGCCAGAGCGTTCCCGCAGCCCAGCTGCCGGAGTTCGAAGCGGAGCTGCTGGCCGCTGCCGAAGGACAGACCAGGGCCCAGTTCTCCGTCCGAGCACGTCGGCTGCGGGAGAAACAGTATCCCGAGAGCGTTCCCGAACGGCACCGCAGCGCCTTCGAACAGCGTCGGGTCACCCTCGACAGGGACGCTGACGGGATGTCCTGGCTCTCGGCCTTCCTGCCGGCACCGGAGGCCCAGCAGATCCACACCGCCCTCAGTACAGCTGCGCAGGGCGAACAAACGGCCGGAGACCCGCGGACCAGGGACCAGCTGCGTGCGGACATCCTGACCCACCTGCTCATGGGAGGTCTCAGTGGGCAGCAGGGAAGGCCCATGGCTTCAGGGGCGGGCGGCGAAGGCGCCGGCGGCAGTGGCGGGAGCGCCGGCGGCAGTGGCGGGAGCCGTGCGGGCGGCAGTGGCGGGAGCCGTGCGGGCGGCCGCGATCTCTGCGACGGCGGCCCAGACGCCCTCGGCACCATCCCGCGCGCCGAAATCATGGTCCTGATCAATGCCGAAACCCTCTTCGGAGCCGACGAGCAACCCGCCGAACTACATGGCTACGGACCCATCAGCGCCGATGCGGCACGCCGGCTGGCGCGCAGTGCCACCCGCTGGACCGGGCTTGTCCAAGACCCGCGAACCGGGGAAATCCTCGGCGTCGGCCGACGCCGAAAAGTTCCGGCAGGACTGGCCCGCTGGCTGCGCGCCCGGGACGGGACCTGCAGGTTCCCCGGTTGCCGGGTCAGTACTGCTGTCAGCGAAATCGACCACACCACCGACTGGGCACAGGGCGGCCCCACCGATCACGGGAACCTGGTCCATCTGTGCCGGAGGCACCACCGGTTCAAGACCCTCGGCTTCTGGAAGGCCAAGCAACCGGAGCCCGGAATCATGGAGTGGACTTCGCCTACTGGACGGGTCTACCGCACCGAGCCTTTCCTCGAACTGGCCCCTGCCCGCCCCGAGCCGGAGGTCCCGGTCGAAGCACCACCGTTCTGAGCAGGCCCCTCTGATCGGGCCGTTCTGAGCAGCCACCTCGGATCGGGCTGCTCCGAGCAAGCCGTTCTGAGCAGGCCCTCCAGAGCACCCCCTCCACCCTGCAGTATCCGTCACACATCCGCCGATCAACATCACACAGAGAACCCGGATTCCGGCCTTTTATCCCCCACCAATCCGATGGAAAAATTAAAGGAAAGCATCGTCCAACCCGTACTCGGCGCGCTCCCTGAGCGCGCTTCCCCGATACCGGAAAGGAACTATGCGCAAGGCTGTACCCTCACTGATCATCGCCGGCCTGCTGGTGAGCGGAGGTGTGGTCTCCTGCGGGACAGCGGACGAGTCCGCCTCCCCCGACACCAGTGTCAGCGCCTCCGCCTCCCCCTCCGCGGAAGCCACTGTCCCCTCAGACCAGGCGGACAAGTTGATCCCCGCGGACGCCCGGACCATCACCGACCCGGCCAATCCGCAGGCCACCCTGGTCCTCTTCACCGATTACCAGTGCCCCTACTGCGGCATGATGGATCCCCTGATCCAGCAGGCGAAGGCCGACTACGGCGACCAGGTCCGCATCGTAGTACGGAACTACCCGCTCCCGAAGCATAAGAACGCCGAACCCGCCGCCCGCGCCGTCGAAGCCGCCGCAGAACAGGGCAAGCTGGAGGCCATGGCCGGCAAGGTCTTCGAGCACCAGGAGGACTGGAAGACCGAGTCCGACGTGGACGGCATCTTCGCCGGCTACGCAGAAGAACTCGGCCTGGACATGGACCGCTTCAACGCCGACTACACCGCCATCAAGGACCGCGTGGCCCGGGACCTGCAGGACGCCCAGGACCTCCAGGTGAAGGGAACCCCCACCCTGTACCTGGACGGGAAGGCCGTGCAGCTGGAGTCCGGCGACTACAGCGAAATCTCCGAACCGCTGGACAACGCCCTGAACAAGTAGGGCCCCGGCATGTGATCGAAAGCATACTGAGAGTAAGGGCTCCTAACCGCTGAACAGGCAGGGTCGTGGGATAAAAATATCTAATGACTATCGATGCCGGGCCTGCCCGACCTGCCTGGCGGCGCCTGTTCGGCGTGCCCCTCCTTATCTCTGCTGCCTTCACCGTGCTGATGCTGGTGGCCGCCGTCGTCGCCGGCCTGCCCATCCGCGACCCGGAAGGCTTCCTCGGCCCCAGCTACGTGCGCCTGCCCCTGATGGTGCTGCTGATGATCGCGGCCGACGTCGTCCCCCGGGTCCTGGCCCGGCGGCGGGAACACGGCGGTTTGGCAGTGGCCACAAGCCAGGTATTGCGCACCCGGTGGTCCGGCCCGCGTCTGGCCGTGGCCATTGCCGGACTGGCAACGTTCTACCTGGCGTACATGTCCTACCGGAACCTCAAGAGCTTCCTGCCGTTCCTGCGGGACCGGCTCACGGACACCATGCTGGAGGCCACGGACAAGTGGTTCGCCGGCGGGGAATACCCGGCCGATGTGCTGCAGGAGGTGCTCGGCACCGGGTTCAGCGCCGATCTGCTTTCCGGCGTCTACATGCTGTTTATGGTGTTTGTGCCGGTCTCGCTGGCAGCGGCACTGGTGTGGTCCGACAACCTGCAGCGCGGCGCCTGGTACGCCACCGCCCTGTCCTTCAACTGGATCCTGGGCACCGTCAGCTATTACGCGCTGCCGTCCATGGGACCGGTCTATGCGGACGCCACCCCGTTCTATGACCTGCCCGAAACCCCGGTTTCCGACCTGCAGGACACCCTGTATGCGAACCGGGCCGAAGTGCTGACGGACCCCTTCGCCACGGAAAACGTGCATGGCATCGCCGCCTTCGCCTCCCTGCACGTCTCCATCGTCTTCACCGCCGCCCTGGTGGCGCACCTGACCCGCCTGCCCAAGGCTGTCCGCTGGATCATGTGGATCTACACGGCGTTGACCATGCTGGCCACCGTCTATTTCGGCTGGCACTACGTGGTGGACGTATTCGCCGGCTTCGCCCTCGGTGCCGTGTCCGTCTGGCTCGCGTCCAAGGCCGTCGGTACCCAGCGCGAGGATTTCGCAGTCCGGGCAGCGCAGGCGGAGCCCGACGTCGAGCCGGACCTGATCTCCACCGGCGCCTAGGTCTGCGGTACGCCGCCTTCGAAGGCACGCACTATTTGGCGAGCGCACTCGTCAGGGTCGGTGAGGCTCGTATCCACTTCCAGGTCGTAAACGACTCCTCGGTGCACGCTGGCGGCTTGCGCCCTGGCCATGCCTGTCACCCGGTCCGGACGGCCTGCTTCCCGGGACGCTGCGACGTCGGGGGCGCAGTGAACGCCTACCCACATCACCTTCGCGTCGCTGAAAACTGCCTTCACGCGGTCCTGTCCATCGGCGCCGGAGAGGAACACTTCATCAAGGATCAGGCAGGCACCGGACCGCACCATAGCCTGGAGCCCGGCGTACCAGGTGCGTTCCAGCGCGCGGTGGGCGGCACTGATGCTGATGGTGCCATCCGGAGCAAAGGCGATGCCTGCGCGCGGGCTGTCTCCGCCGCCGGGAAGGGCATCGATGAAGCTGTCCACGCCGAAGGTCAGCCAGATACCTGGCAGGATCTCCTGGAGCGCCCGGGCCAGGGACGTTTTGCCCGAACTGGATCCGCCATTGAGCACAAGTACTCGGGGACTGCGATCGGCGGACATGCAGCGAGCCTAGCCGAGTCCACGCCTGGGAAAAGGAACTCGGGTCCAAGCGGGACGGACCAACAAGGGCCAGTGGGTGGCTGATAAGGACATCTGAGGGCACCGGCAGGCACCAGGAGGCTGGCAGACGCGGGCACTGGAGCGCCCGGAAGCTGACAAGCGCCGGCACCGAAGCGACCGGAGGCTCACAAACGCGGGCACCGGAGCGCCCGGAGGAAGGCGGCTTTAATATTTCTCGCGAGCTCTGCGAGCGCGGAAATTTCGTTGCCGCCGTTCCGGGCGCGTAGGCGCCCACCCAGGCACGCAGGCTCCCGCCCAGGCACGCAGGCGCCCACCATAAGCGTCAAACAGCCCCGAACGCCGCCACGGCATTCTGCCCGCCGAACCCGAACGCATTGGTCACGGCATACCGCACCGATGCCTCCCGCGCAGTCCCGGGCACGTAGTCCAGGTCGCACTCCGGATCCGGAGTGCTGTAGTTGATGGTCGGCGGGATAACCCCGTCCCGGATGGCCATGGCGCACAGCAGCGAGCCCAGGGTCCCGGCCGCCCCGATCAGGTGCCCGGTCATGGACTTCGGTGCGGTGACGGCCAACGACGGCGCGTGCTCCCCGAACGCGGTATGCAGGGCAATGGTTTCGGTGCGGTCATTGGCCTGGGTGGAGGTCCCGTGTGCCGCCACCAGCTGTATGTCCCCGGGATCCAGGCGGGCCCGGTGCAGCGTCTGCACAATGGCCTCCGCCGCGTACCGCCCGCTGGGATCCGGAGCGACGATGTGGAACGCGTCGCTGGTCATGGCCCCGCCCAGCACCTCCGCATATACCTCGGCGCCGCGGGCCCGGGCGGAGCTGAGCCGTTCCAGCACACACACCACTGACCCTTCGCCGAACACAAACCCGTCCCGGCCGGCGTCGAACGGGCGGCTGGCCTCCTGCGGAGAATCATTGTTCCGCGACAGTCCGCGCATGGCGGACAGCCCGGCAAACATCACCGAGGTGATCGCGGCATCCGTGCCGCCGGCCACCACCACGTCCGCCTCCCCGGCCAGCAGGGTACGGCGGGCCTCGAGCAGGGCCGCGGTACCGCTGGCGCAGGCCAGGGCGCTGGCGTTCACCGGACCATGGACGGCCAGGTCAATCGCCACCTCGCAGGCGGGCATGTTGGTCAGCGACGAGGCCACAAAGCTGGGGCTGATGGGCCGCAACCCCTCCCGGTGCAGGGTTTCGGTGGCGTCCTGCACCTCCGGATAGCCGGACACCGCACTGTTGATGATCACCGCGGCGTCGGTACCCTCCAACGTGCCGCCGAGACCGGCGTCGGCCACCGCTTCCCGGGCGGCAGCAACGGCCAGGTGCGAGGCCCGGGAGGAACGCCGCAGCCGTTTGACCGGCAGGATCTGCGCTGGATCAAAGTTTTTCACTTCACCGGCAATGCGGGTGGGAAAGTCCGAGGCGTCGAAGGCGGTGATTTTGTCGATCCCGCTGCGCCCGGCCAGCAGGCCGGTCCAGGTGTCCGGCCAGCTGGTCCCGAGCGGGGTCAGGGCCCCCATCCCGGTAATGACCACGCGGTCCGTGGTCCGGTCCTCAACCATCCGCCGGGGCCTTCCGCGCCGCCCCCGGCACATCCATCCTGCCGTCCAGCCAGTCCTGGGCGGCGGAGTCGGCCACCTTGTAGTGCATCTTCTTGCCCGTGGCCGTCATGGGCAGTTCGTCCACGAAGCGGTAGCCGCGCGGGCGTTTGAAGTCCGCCAGCCCCGGATGCTCGCGGCAGAACGCGTCCAGTCCCGCTGCGTCCACGTCCTCGTCCCGGCGGACCACATAGGCCACCACGCGCTGGCCCCACTGATCGTCCGGCACACCCACCACCACGGAGTCCAGCACGCCGGGATGGTCCGCGAGCGCGGCTTCCACCTGCACCGGATGCACGTTTTCGCCGCCGGAAATGATCATGTCGTCGGTGCGGCCCATGATGGTCACGTACCCCTCGGCATCCCAGGTGGCCATGTCCCCGGGGTACAGCCAGCCATCGTGGAACTTCTCCTCCTCCACCTGCGGCAGGTTGGCGTAGCTGAACCCGGACTTCGGCGAGCGCATGATCACTTCGCCGATCTCGCTGCCGTCCCGCGCCACCAGTTCGTCCGGGCGGGCGCGGCGGCCTTCGAACACGCGGACGACGGCGACGTCGTCGTCCGTGCAGGCGCGCCCGGCACTGCCGGCATGAGCCGGGAGGTCCTCCGGCCGCAGGAAGGTGTTCCAGAAACCTTCGGTGGTGCCGTAGCCGTTGAAGATCCGCGGGGTCAGCAGCTGCTGGTACCGGATAGCGGCGGCACGGTCCAGCGGCGCCCCCATGGTGACGATGCCGCGCAGCGTGCCCAGGTCCCGCGGGTTCTTCTCCTGCTCCGCCGCGATCATCTCCAAGGTGGTGGGCGCACCGATCAGGTAGGTCAGGCCCTGCTCCCCCACCCAGTCCAGCACCGTGGCCGGATTAAAGCTGCGCAGCGGCACCACCGACCCGCCGATGTAGAACACCGGGTTGGGTCCGCCGGAGTGCAGGCCGCCCCGGTGGAACCACGGGGTCATGTTCAGCGTCCGGTCCGAGGGGGTGAGCGGGAAGTGCATGATGACGTCGTGCGCGCTCATCAGCTCGGCGATGGAGGGCAGCGGCACGCCCTTGGGCATTCCCGTGGTGCCGGAGGTGTAGAAGCGGGTGCTTTCCTCGAAGGTGGACAGCTGTCCGGACAGGTCCGGCAGGTCTCCGGCCGCGGCGTCGACGGCGGCGTCGAAGTCCTGCCCCAGGTGCCCTGACCCCATCCCCCAGTGCGCGGCGCCGTCGCCTCCGGCCACCAGCACCACCGGGGAGACCTCGGCCAGTTCCAGGGCCCGGGCCGCAGTCTCGGTGTGCTCGGCGTCCACCACGTAGACGGCCGGATCGCTGTCGCGCAGGATGTGCGCGGTTTCCGCGGGAGCCAGCCGGTAATTGACCGGTACGCTGACGGCACCCAGCCGCTGGGTGGCCAGGTACAGCAGCGCGAACTCCACTCCGTTGTAGAGCTGGTAGAGCACCCGGTCCCCGCGCCCCACGCCGCGCTCGGCCAGGGCACGGGCCACGGAATCCACGGCCTGCCCCAGCTGCGCGTAGGTCCATTCCCGGCCCGACGGCGGATCGGCCAGTGCCACGTTGTCCGCGTACCGCGCCACGTTGCGCGCGAAGCCGGACGCATAGGTGAGGCTGTGTTCGAAGTAGTCCCGGTAGCGGCTGGAATCGTAACTCACTGCTGCGTCCTTTCGGTGCGTGGAAGGAAGGTGGTTACCGGTTGCCGCCCCGCGTTGGACGCTCCGGCAGCGCGACCGGCGGTCCGGCCGCCTCGGAATGGAACGGCGGGGCGATGACGGACAGGCCGCCGTCCACGGACAGCACCTGCCCGGTGATGTAGCCGGCGCCGGGCGACAGCAGGAATTCAACGGTGGCGGCCATCTCGTCCACCGTTCCGGGCCGGCACAGCGGAATCCGGGACAGGACGGTATCGATGGCTGCCATGCCGTCCATGGAGTAGAAGTAGTCCAGCGAGTCGGAATCAATCAGTCCGCCGTTCACGGCATTGACGTTGATGCCGTAGGGCGCGAACTCGACGGCCATAAACCGCACGAAGGATTCCACGGCGGCTTTGTAGGAGCCGAGGACGGCGTAGGTGGGGAAGGCCCGGACGCTGCCGTAACTGGTCAGCGCCACGATGCGCCCGCCGTCGTCCATCAGCTTCACCGCTTCCTGGGCGCCGAGCACAAACGGCCGGACGTTGACCGCGTAGGCGCGGTCCAGGTGGTGGGTCTTCAGGTCCACCACGTTCTTGAAGGCCGCGGCGGCGGCATTGTTAATGAAGTAGTCCAGCCGCCCGTATTCGTCCGCGGCGGCGTCGAAGAGCCGGACAATGTCTTCAGGATTCTCGACGTCGGCCTGCACCGCAATGCCGCCGCCACCCAGTTCCTGGAGCCGGGCCACCGTTTCCTTGGCCATCTCCGCGTTCTGCCGGTAACTGACCACCACGTGGGTTCCCTGCTCCGCCAGCCGCTCCGCCACCCGCCGCCCGATACCGCGGGAGGCGCCGGTAATGAGCGCCGTTTTTGCGTCGCCTTGTTCCACGTGGATGCCTCCTCGTCCGGTCCGTGCCTCACACCTTGTCACCGCACGCGGGCGGGAAACAAGACCCGGTCCCAAAAGGCTCCGGGGCGAGGGGTCAGGAACGCAGGTAGGCCAGCGTGGCCAGCACCCGGCGGTGGCCGCTGTCCGACGGCGCGAGCCCGAGTTTGGCGAAGATGTTGCCGATGTGTTTGCTCACCGCGGTTTCGGAGACCGTGATGGCCTCGGCAATGGCGGTGTTGCCCAGGCCCTCGGCCACCAGTCCCAGAACCTCGAATTCCCGCGGTGTCAGTGACCGGATGGGGTCCTCCGTGCTGCGCCGGCTGAACAGCTGGGCAATGACTTCCGGATCCATCACGGTCCCGCCGCCCAGCACGCGCCGCAGCCCGTCCACGAACTCGCCCACGTTACCCACGCGTTCCTTGAGCAGGTAGCCCACGCCCTGGGCGCCGGAGGCGAGCAGCCGGCTGGCGTACCGGTCCTCCACATAGGCCGAAAGCACCAGTACGGGAAACTCCGGGACGGATTCGCGCAGTGTCAGGGCGGCTTTGAGCCCCTCGTTGGTGAAGGTGGGCGGCATCCGGACATCCAGTACCGCGCCGTCGGCGCTGCCCGGTTTGAAGGCGGCCAGCAGGTCATCGGCGTTGTCCCAGGCCCCCACCACCTCAAACCCTTCGCTTTCCAACAGCAGCTGCATTCCGGCCCGCAGCAGGGCATCATCTTCGGCGATCAGAAGGCGCATGGCAGCTCCACTCGTACGTTGGTCGGTCCGCCCGCGGGGCTGGTGAGGATCAGTTTGCCGCCGAAGGCCGCGGCACGCCGGGCAATTCCGGCCAGCCCGGTGCCGGCGCCTGGACCGGTGCCGGGCCCTGTGCCGGCGGTGCTGGCTCCGGCGGCGCTTCCGGACGCCGGGGCCTCCGCCCTCCCGGAACCGGGGCCCACCCGGGCGCCGCCGCGGCCGTCGTCGCGCACTTCGACCACCAATGTTTCCTCCCGCGCGGTTGCTTCGGTCCGCAGCACCACGTCAATGCGCGAGGCGTCGGAGTGCTTGGCCGCATTGGTCAGCGCCTCGGCCAGCACAAAGTAGGCCGCTGCCTCCACCGCTGCGGGGGCGCGCTGCAACCCCTCCACGTTGAGCGTGCAGGGAATCGGCGAGCGGCTGGTCAGGGCGGAGGCCGCCCCGCCCAGCCCCAGCTCATCCAGCACCGGCGGGTAAATGTCATGCACGGCCGCCCGCAGCCCGGCCAGTGCCTCGGACGCGGCATCCTGCGCGCGGCCAATGAAGGGCACGGCAGCAGCGGGATCGGTTTCCGCCGCCCGTGACGCCAGGCCGAGCATCATGACCACGCCCACCAGCCGGTTCTGCGCGCCGTCGTGCAGTTCCCGCTCGATCCGGCGCAGCTCCGCGGCGTGCGCAGCCAGGGCGCTGGCCCGGGCGGCGGACAGGTCGGAGATCCGGCGGGCCAGGTCGGCGTACCGGCGGGGCGACAGGATGGCCAGGGTGGCTCCGCTGATCCGCCGCGCCATCCACGGCAGCAGCAGCCACCCTGCCGCCGCATACACCAGCCCCAGCAGCACGGTCAGGAACGCATCAGTCCAGCTGCGGACGGGGATGGTCAGCTCCAGCGGGGCGTCGGCCGGAAACAGGGGCCAGAACGGGGCCGCCAGCACATACAGCACTCCGCCCACCGGCAACGCCACCGCCAGGGCCGCGGCCAGGAAGGCAAACGCGGCGTGGAAGCCCAGCCAGGACACGTCCCGCTTGGTTTCGGGAGCACTGACCAGGGCCGCCAGCTCGCCAAAGGAGTGCCGGCCGGACAGGCGGCGCCGGTCAAAGGGGATCACCGCAGAGGTGAACGCCGCTGCCCGGGCCTGGGCCCGCGCGGCCAGCAGGTCCAGCACAGCCAGCAGGCGCGGCAGCGGGTACAGCCCCACCCCCAGGGGCAGGAACGGCAGCAGGACGACGCCGGCCACCAGCACCCCCAGCGAGGCCAGCCAGTACCAGCCCTCGCGCAGCAGGAACACCAGATCCCGCAGACGGGAATCCAGGCTGGCGCGGCTCGGTAGTATCACCTGCTTGATTATGCCGGAGGCCGCCACGGCTGTCGGTATAGCCAGCTATACCCCAAACCGGCCGGGTGGCTGTATCGGAACCGATTCCGCGCCTCCGTAGCGTCGAAGACAACAGATATTCCGCCCGATTCCGAGGATGGTTCCCATGTTTACCGACGCCAGTGAGTTCTCCGCCAAGGCGGCCCTGCAACTGCAGTCCGTCTCCAAAAGCTACCGCTCCGGCCCCGCCGGCGTCCCCGCCCTCCGGGACGTCTCGCTGGCCGTTCCGGAAGGCAGCTTCACCGCCATCATGGGCCCCTCCGGCTCCGGCAAATCCACCCTGCTGCAGTGCGCCGCCGGGCTGGACGCCCCGGACCGCGGCCGCGTCATCCTGGGCGACACCGACATTTCCGGCCTGCGCGGCAAGGCCCTGACCCGGTTCCGCCGGGACCACGTCGGCTTTGTATTCCAGTCCTACAACCTGCTGCCACAGCTCACGGTGGCCCGCAACGTCACCCTGCCGCTGCTGCTGGCCGGCCGGGCTACCGATGCGGTCTGGCTCGACTACGTCCTGGAAGCGGTAGGACTGGCCGGTTTCGGCGAGCGCAAGCCGCAGGAACTCTCCGGCGGGCAGCAGCAGCGGGCGGCCATTGCCCGGGCACTGATCACCCGGCCGGCCGCGGTCTTCGCGGATGAACCGACCGGGGCCCTGGATTCCGGTACCGCCCGGCAGGTGCTGGACCTGCTGCGGCACACCGTCTCCGAGCTGGGGCAGACCGTGGTGATGGTGACGCACGATCCGGTGGCCGCCGTCTCCGCCGACACCGTCATATTCCTCGCCGACGGGCAGCTGGACGGCAGCCTGTCCGGCGCCACTGTCCGCGACGTCACCGAGCACGTCGCCTACCTGGGAGAGCGCTAATCATGTGGTCCTTCGCAAAAGAATCCATCCGGCACCACCGCGGCGGTTTCGCCGGGGTCTTCGTGGCCGTGTTCCTGTGCGCGGCGCTCATTACCGCCATGGGCGTCCTGATTGAGTCCGGGCTGCGCGGCGGCACCGCCGCGGACCGCTTGCAGGGCGCCGACGTCGTGGTGGGCGCACCGCAGTCACTGCCCGTGGTCGAGGACATGGATGCTCCGCTCTCCGAGCGCGTCCTCCTGCCCGCCGACACCGTGGAGGAGATCGCCTCCATACCGGGCGTGGAGGAGGCCGTCGGCAGCGTCACCATTCCGCTGTCCGACGACGGCGGCCGGAGCCTGTCCGCCTCGGCCTGGGATTCCGCGGCCCTGGCCCCGTACACGCTGACCGGGGAGAAGCCCCGCCGGGCCTCGGAGGTGGTGGTGGACGGGTCCTTCGGAGCCGCCCCCGGCGACCGCCTGACCCTCTCCCACGGCGGGGTGCCGGCCGAGTACACCGTCACCGGTATTGCCGCAGGCCCGGGATCCGGGTCCGCCGATCCTGCCGTGTTCCTCAGCCCGGCCGGCACCGCCGCGCTGTGGCCGCACGGAGACACGGTGGCGACCGTGGGCGTGATTGCCGACGGCTCCGTCTCCCCGGACAAACTGGCTTCTTCCATCGAGGACCGGGTGGACGGCGTCGTGACGTACACCGGCGACCGGCGCGGCGACGTGGAGAACCTGGGCGGAACCGCCGCCCGCTCCATGCTGCTGCTCCTGAGCAGCTCACTGGCCGGCGTTGCCGTGATGACCGCCGTGTTCGTCACCGCCGGCACCCTGTCCCTGTCCATCCTGGGCCGCCGCCGCGAGTTCGCCATGCTGCGTGCCGTCGGGGCCGGCAGCGGGCAGACGCTGGGCATCATCATCCGCGAAGTGCTGCTGGTCTCCGGGGCCGCCGCGGTGCTGGGTGCCGCCCCGGGCTTCGGGCTGGCGTACGTCCTGGGCGCGCAGTTCACCGCCGGGGGTGTGATCCCGGAGGACTTTGCGCTGGCCTACAGCCCCGTACCGGCCCTCGCGGCGGTGGTCCTCAGCGTTGCCGCCGCCGTCGGCGCCTCACTGGTCTCAGCCCGCGGGACCGTACGGATGGCCCCCACGACGGCGCTGCGTGAAGCCGTCACCGAGGCGGCCCGGCTGGGCCGGGGGCGGC
>NZ_JBNHFG010000043.1:0-19704 GCF_059090025.1 Arthrobacter sp. Y3224198 | reverse complement strand
GGGGGGGTGGGTGGGCCGGGGCGCCGCCGACGGCGTGGGGCGCACCCCTGCCGCGGAGCGGAGTTGCGGAGCGAGCCGAAAGGTCAGGCGTTGCGGGGCATGCCGCGGCCGAAGGTGAACGCACGGACCACCTGGATGATGCCCAGGACCACCAGGAAGATCCCGCCGTAGATCACCAGGACCGCGAGGGATTCCAACGGAATAAACAGGACCACTATGCCGGCCAGGATGCCCAGGATTCCGAGCACGATGGCGAACCAGCGGGAGCCGCCGCGGTCGGACTCGGCCAGGCTCATGACGCCTTCCACGATCCATGCAATGCCGATCACCAGGGCCAGTGCGGTCAGGGAGGCCGCGGGATTGCGCATCGCGATCACCCCCACGGCCACCAGGGCCAGTCCCACCAGGATGTTCAGGATCTTCAGCCCCGGACCCAGTCCGGTGAACACACCCAGCAGGATGCGGATGGCGCCGGCCACCACAAAATAGAGGCCAAAGAGGACGGCCAGGACCTCCAGTGTTGCCCCGGGCCAGAACAGGATCAGCAGCCCGAGGACTATCGAGACCACCCCGATGGTTGCCAGTCCGAGCCGGATCCCGCGCACTGCGGAGCGGGCCAGGTTGAGTGCATCCAATGCGAACCCGTCTTGCCGGAAGTCGCTGCCTGATGTGGTCATGCTCAAGACCTCCCGTGAGAATCCCCCAAGCGGTTCCGGCAGGTGCCGGCCTCCCCAGTATCCGCCGCCCTTCGCCCGCTTCTCTAGCCAACCGTTCCGGATCGGCCCCGTGCCGCCCCAACTTGCGGTCAGCACCCCGTGCGGGCGGTTACACCGGCGGCAACCCGTTCTCGGCGGTCCCGTGCGGCTCCAGCAGTTCCCGGACCTCCGCGTCGGCAGTCTGCGGGAAATGGCGGTAGGCCAGCCCGACGGCGTCCAGCCCGCTGCGCGCCCAAGGCACCACGACGTCGTCGGCCGGGAAGATGCGCAGTTCCGCGCCGCCGCCGCACGCCACCGGAGCGGCGGCCACCAGCCAAGCCGGGTGCAGCTGGCGGACTGCGGCGAGGGCGGCGCGCATGGTGGCCCCGGTGGCGATACCGTCATCCACCAGCACCACGGCGTGTCCCGCGATGGGCCGGGCCGGTGCTCCCTGCCGGAACAGTTCCTCCCGCCGCCGCACCTCTGCAAGCTGCGCGTCCGCGGCGGCTGCGAACAGCTGCCCGGCCTGCGGTTCGCGGCGGCGCCAGTAGTCCAGCACGTCCGAGTTGTGCACCACGCTGGTGACGCCTGCGATGCCCGCGACGGCCCCCGCTGCGAGTTCGGGCTGCGGCGGGTAGCCGACCTTCCGCACCACCACTACATCCAGCGGAGCGTGCAGGCCGCGCGCCACTTCCGCAGCCACCGGCACCCCGCCGCGCGGCAGGCCCAGCACCAGCAGATCCTGCGTACCGGCATAGCCGGCGAGTGCGGCGGCAAGCTGCCGCCCGGCCTCGGCCCGGTTCCGCCAGCCCGGGAACGGACCCGGCTGCTGCTGCATGGGTGCTTCCGGCATAGCTGCATCTCCGGAGGGGAATGTTCCTTTTACGCTAGGCGGAGCACCGAGTGGGGGTAAAGTGCCCGTCGTTGCCAAAGGGGACCGGCCCATAGCAAAGTGGCCGGTATGACGCAGACCGCAGTAATCACTGGAGCAACCTCCGGAATCGGGGCCGAGTTCGCCCGCCAACTGGCCCAGCGGGGCTACAACCTGGTGCTGACGGGACGGAATACCGAACGGCTGGAGTCCTCCGCCGCGGAACTGGCCCGGCAGTTTTCCGTCAAGACCGAGTACATCGGCGCAGACCTGTCCACCGAAGACGGCGTGGCCGCCGTCGCCGCCCGTGTGCAGGAGCCGGATGTGCGGGTGCTGGTGAACAACGCCGGTTACGGACTGAAGAACGACTTTGCCCGCAACAGCCTGGCGGACGAAACGGACCACCTCAATGTGCTGGTCACCGCACCGCTGAAACTGAGCCACGCCGCGCTGAACAGCATGCCGGCGAACGGCGGCGGGCAGATCATCAATGTCGCCTCGCTGGCCGGATACCTGCCACGGGGCACCTACAGCGCTGCCAAGGCGTGGGTGATCAACTTCAGCCGGTGGGCCAACATCTATTACAAGGACCGCGGCATCACCGTGACGGCCGTGTGCCCCGGGTTTGTGCATACCGAATTCCACCAGCGGATGCAGATGGACAAGAGCGTTTACCCCGGCTGGATGTGGCTGCAGCCGGACCGGGTGGTGCGGGAGGGGCTGGCGGCGGCCTTCGCCGGCAAGGGTGTTGTCATCCCGTCCAAGCGGTACCGGGCGCTCGCAGCGGTGAGCGGTCTGGCACCGCAGGAGCTGGTGGCCCGGCTCGCCGGCCGGGGGCGGTAGCCGGGTCCGGACGGGGACCTGGGCGGCGGGGCGCCGGGGCTGGCACGACGCCGGGGTCCAATATGGCGGCGTCCCCGCCCCGGCGGGTGCGGTCGCCGTGACCGCGCGACGGCGGCGTCGCAGGACGTCATGCAGGCTGGCGGCGGGTCCGCGGCAGGCCTAGGGTGGCTGCACGGCCCCGGCGAAAGCGAGTTCCATGAGCATCCCCACTGTTTATGCCCTGCACGAGAACCCCGAGTGGTTTCCGCCCTTTGCCCGCGCCTTCGAAGCCGAGGGCGTGCATGTGGAGGAATGGCTGCTGACGGACGGCGTGCTGGACCTGGACGCGGTGCCGCCGGAAGGGATTTTCTGGTCGCGGATCAGTGCCTCCTCACACACCCGGGATCACGGACTGTCCAAGGACTACGCCCGGGCGGTGCTGTCCTGGCTGGAAGCCCACGGACGCCGGACGGTGAACGGCCGCAGGGTCCTGGAACTGGAAATGAGCAAGGTGGACCAGCTGACCGCACTGCGGGCCGCCGGCATTGATACCCCGCGCACCGTGGCCGCCGTCGGCCGGCACCAGATCCTGGCCGCTGCCAAGGAATTCGGCACCCCCTTCATCCTCAAGCACAACCAGGGCGGCAAGGGCCTGGGCGTGCGGAAATTCGACTCGCACGGGGAGCTGGCGGACTACGTTGCCTCCGCGGACTTCGAGGAACCGGCGGACGGCATCACCCTGGTCCAGGAGTACATCCAGGCCGCCGAGCCGTTCATCACCCGTGCCGAGATAGTGGGCGGGGAATTCATCTACGCCATCCGGGCCGATACTGCCCGCGGCGGCTTCCAGCTGTGCCCGGCCGACGCCTGCGCCATCGACCCCTCCACCGGCAAGCCGATCATGCCGCCCGGCGCCACCATTGCCCCGGACGCCGACACCCAGCTGTTCAGCCTGCGCGAGGACTTTGACCATCCGGTGATCGGGAAATACCTGGAGTTCGCGCGGCGTACGGGGCTGGAGGTGTGCGGCATCGAGTTCATCGAGGCCGCCGACGGCCGGCTGCTGACCTACGACGTAAATACCAATACCAATTACAACGCGGCCGTGGAGGCAGTTGCCCCGCAGTCCGCGCCTCGGGCCCTGGCCCGGTACCTGGCCTCCCTGGCGGGCTGACTTTCCGGCCGGCGCTGGCGGTCGCACCCGCCGCTGGTCATCGCGTCCGCCTCTTTGCGCCGAGGGCGGACTGCTCCTCCACACCCGGCAGCGGCTCGGAACCTGCGTGGTTTGGACCTCTTTATTTATCGGGAGAAGCGCGGTCTCGCTATAGTCATTTTTAGCCAATCTAAGGAGCATATCCATGTCCGCTGCCGCTGAAAGTGCCTCTGAACCGCTGTGGGTGAAGAACTATCAGAGCGGTGTTCCTGCGCAGATCGAGCTGCCCACGGAATCCCTCACCGCCATGATGGAAGAAGCCGTTGAACGCTTCGACGGCAAGGTGGCACTTGAATTCTTCGGCGCCGAGACCAGCTACAAGGACCTGGGGGACCGGATCAACCGTGCCGCGGAGGGACTGCGGAAGCTGGGCGTGCGCAAGGGCCACCGCGTGGCCATCATCCTGCCCAACTGCCCGCAGTACCTGATTGCGTTTTACGCCGTGCTCCGGCTGGGCGCCGTCGTCGTCGGCCACAACCCCCTTTATACGGAGCGCGAGCTGCGCCACCAGTTCGAGAACCACGGTGCCAAGGTTGCCATCGTGTGGGACAAAGTGGCGGAAAAGGTTCAGGACTTCCCCGGCGACGTCGCCGTGGACACCATCGTGGCCGTCAACATCATCAAGGCCATGCCGCGCATGAAGCGGATCGCGCTGGCGCTTCCCGTTCCCTCGCTCCGGCGCACACGGGAGGGCCTGACCGCCAAGACCGAGAACACCATGTCCTGGGAAGACCTGCTGGACACCAAACCGCTGGCGGCGGACCACCCGCGCCCGCAGGTCACCGACCTCGCGGCGCTCCAGTACACCTCGGGCACCACCGGGGTGCCCAAGGGCGTGATGCTCACGCACTACAACCTGCGCTCCAACGCGCTGCAGGGCAAGGCCTGGATGCACGGCGCGCAGGAAGGCAAGGAAGTCATCTACGGCGTGCTGCCAATGTTCCACGCCTTCGGCCTCACCCTTTACCTGACGTTCTCGGTGCTCACCGGCTCACGCCTGGTGCTGTTCCCCAAGTTCGACGTGGACCTGGTGATGACCGCCGCGAAGAAGTCCAAGCCAACCGTGTTCTGCGCCGTTCCGCCCATCTACGAGAAGGTCGCCACCGAATCCAAGAAGCGCGGCGTGGATCTGTCCACCATCCGCTACGCCATTTCCGGTGCCATGACCCTGCCCGCCGCCACCGTGAAGCTCTGGGAAGAGGTTTCCGGCGGCCTGCTGGTGGAAGGCTACGGCCTGACCGAGTCCTCGCCCGTGGCCCTGGGCAACCCCTTCGCCGAATCGCGCCGCAACGGCACCATCGGCGTCCCGTTCCCGAGCACCGAGATGCGGGTCGTGGACCCGGATGCTCCGGAAAACGACGTCGAGCCCGGCACTGCCGGCGAGCTCCTGATCCGCGGCCCGCAGGTGTTCGCCGGGTACTGGAACAACTCGGAGGGCACCGCCGAGGTGCTGCTGGAAGGCGGCTGGCTGCGCACCGGCGACGTCGTTACCGTGGACGAAGACGGCTTCGTAAAGGTGGTGGACCGCCGCAAGGAACTGATCATCACCGGCGGGTTCAACGTTTCGCCCACCGAGGTGGAGGAAGTGCTGCGCACCCAGCAGTACATCCTCGATGCCGCCGTGGTGGGTCTGCCCCGCGCCGACGGCGGCGAGCAGGTAGTGGCCGCCGTCGTCCTGCAGGAAGGCGCCGAACTGGATGAGGCAGCCCTGCGCGCCTACTGCCGGGAACGGCTCACCCCGTACAAGGTGCCGCGCAAGATTGTCGCCATCGATGAGCTGCCCAAGTCCATGCTGGGCAAGGTGCTGCGCCGCCAGGTGCGGGACACGCTGCTGCAGTCGGAGAAGCTCCCCGCGTAATCCGTAGCGGGTGCGCACCTGTCAGGGGCGCACCCGTACCTCGTGCTGCCGGTACCTATTGACGGTTCTCCGGGCCAGGGGCTGGAATTGTAAGTGGGCTTGGTATGTGTGCCAGGTCACTCACCAGTCAACCAACCGGCCACCCGGAGCCGCAGGCGGAAAACGCCTCGACGTTGACCTCCACGGCCGGGGGTGAATTACCGCCGGCCAACCGGCTCGGCGGGTTCGCTGTCGCGAGGAGAACAAGATGATTACAAATCAGCAGGTCGAAGGACTTATGACCGGCTCGGGCAATGTAATGGGGCCGAACGGGGACAGGATCGGTTCCGTCGGCACGTTCTACCTGGACGACCAGACCGACGAGCCGGCTTGGGTCACGGTCAATACCGGGCTGTTCGGCACTTCGGAAACGTTCGTCCCCCTGAGCGAGGCAACGGTCGAGGGCGTTGACGTCTTGGTGCCCTATTCCAAGGAAGAGGTCAAGAACGCGCCGCACATCGACAGCGACGGTTCCATCAGCCCCGAGGAAGAGGTCACCCTCTACCGTTACTACGGGTTCAGCTACGACGACGGCTCCAGCGAGTCGATCACCGAGACGGAAACCTTCAGCACCGACAGCGGCACCCTGACGGACGGGGGCACCACCTCCGGCCGCAATTCCAGCGGTATGACCGGCAGGGACGCCGACGCCGGACTGGTATCGGATGAGCGCACGGCCGGCACCTCCACCGGTGCGGGAACGTCCGATCTCTCGTCCCACTCCGGATCCGATTCACGGTCCGGCTCCAACATCGACGATGCCATGACCCGGTCCGAGGAACGCCTGAACGTGGGCACCGAGAACCGTGCCGTGGGCCGGGCGCGGCTGCGCAAATACATCGTCACCGAGACGGTCACCCAGCAGGTGCCGGTCAGCCACGAGGAAGTCCGGATTGAGCGCGAGCCCATTACGGACGCCAACGCCGGCGATGCCCTGTCCGGTGCAGAGCTCACCGAGGACGAGCATGAGGTGACGCTGCACGCGGAGGAGCCAGTGGTGTCCAAGCACACCGAACCAGTGGAGCGGGTGCGCCTGGACACCGAAACGGTCACGGACACGGAAAGCGTCTCCGAAGAGGTCCGCAAGGAGCAGATCGACACGGACGTCAACGACTCCGACATCCGCCGCGGCTCCTCCGGTTCTTCCGGCGGTTCCGGATCGGGCGGTTCGGGTTCGGGTGGCAGCTCGGGCTCCGGTTCGGGCGGCAGCCGCTAGGGTTTCCACTTCGCTGCACGACGGCGGGTCCCGGTTTCCGGGGCCCGTCGTTTTGCTGTGCCGGGCGGGGCGCCGTTCCCGGCGTCGTGCTGTGCCCGGCGAGGTGCTGCGCCCGCCGAGGTGCTGCCGGCGGCCCGCCGCCACTGAGTACGGGGGCGGGGTGAACCTCTGCCTGTTGAGCAGATAACGGGCCTATCGGGCGGCCATAACCCCATTAACTGCTCAATAGGTGGGCTGTCGAAGTCCGGCCGCTCAACAGACACACTAAAAGAGCTGCCTGCCCGTCCGACGCAGGTGCTAGGTTGGGGCAACTGTTGTCGATTTCCGGGGGGGACCCATGAGAAAAACTGTCGCCGTTTCGGCCTTGGCACTGCTGTTCCTCACAGGTTGCGCTGCAGAGGAGGCCGGGCCCGCTCGCCCCTCCGCCGCAGAGCAAACTGCAACCACCAAGCCGTCTGCAACCGCTAAGCGGTCCGCAACTGCTGAGCCTGCCGCTGCCGGGCCTTCTGCAACCAGTGGAAACGTTGCCCGGGACTCGGTGGAGGAAACGTGCCGAAAGCTCCTCGGCACCAACGCCGACGGACCCCTCTGGGAAGTGAACTCCCTAGTAAGAATCGATGGAGGAACCAGTGGTTTCGTAGGAAGCGCGGAGACAGCCCGTGCCCTGCACGAAGAAGTCCAAAACATAGCGACGGACGCCACGCCGGACGTGGAGCTGCTGCTGCGGGAGTTTTCCTCGCCGTTGGAGAACACCATACTGATTGCTGAAAAGCCAGGTTCCGCTTGGACCTTCAACCCCGATACCTGGGTAACCGCCTTCGCCCACCTCCAGAGCACTTGCGCGCCCTATAACGTCGGGTGACTCCGCCACGGGCGCGAGTATCAGAGTCAGAACAGCCCGCTCGTCGTGCTGCGGTGCCCGGAACCCGGCCGCAGCGGTTTTGGGTTAGGGTGGGGCAACTGTCCACGGATCCCGGGGGAACCTATGCGAAAAATTACTGCCATTCCGGCGCTTGCCCTGCTGCTTGTCACCGGCTGCAGTGCGGCAACGGAGGAAACCGAACCCGTCGCGGCACCGGCAGCGGCTTCTGCTACCCCCACGCCTTCCGCCGCTCCGACGGCGTCGGCAAAGGATTCGCTGGAGCAGTCCTGCCGCAAACTCCTCGGGCCGGAGGACAAAGGGGTGCTTTCCCAGGCCAGCTATTTCGTGCGAATCAATGAGGGTACCTACGGATTCAACGGTCCGGCGGAAAGTGCCCGCGCAGTGGAGAAGCAGATCCGCAGCATCGCTCTCACCGCGCCGGAGGGCCTGGACGTGCAGTTGGATGAGTTGATCTCGTCCTTGGGCACGGCCATCATTGCGGCCGAAAGCCAGACTGCCGGGTCGAGCTTCGATATGTTTACGTGGCAAAGCACCATTGCGGACCTCCAAGCAACGTGCGCCCCCTACGAAATGGGCTGAGTCCGGCTACATGCCAGGTCTTGACGGCGTTCCGGTTGGCGGGTCCACCACTACCTGGACGTCATCCTCATAAATGACGGACCCGGGATGTGCTGACCGGACTTCCTCCCATTGGACTCCGTACCGGGTCAGGAGATCGAGGTATCCGGGCACCCGCGCCAGCAGATGAACGGCCGTGCTCTTAAACCAGGCCTGCGCGTGCGGGTGAAGGTCCCTGTCGTACACCGCGGGGTCGGACACGCTCGGATTTGGATAGGCAGCGTTGTACCAAGCGTTGGCGCTGGCCCACCACTCAAGGTCTTCCTCTGACAGCTTTCCCTCTGCGGCCAGGCTGTTGGCCAGCCCGAAAACACCCACCCTGTTTCCCCGGCGGCTGAGCTCTGTCGCCTGGTACCTCACAAATGCCGCGTCCATGGATGGAATCCTTGCACGTCTGCTGGCGCATCCCGGCCGCCCTGCGCTGGAGTCTCCGGAAATGCTGCCACTTTGGGAAAACGCTGCCGGTATGGGAAATTCCTGCCGGTTTGCAGCGGAGGGAATTCCCAAACTGGCAGCAAAATCCCAAACCGGCAGCAAAACCTCAAGACCCGGCAGGGGAAACCCCGCAACCCCAGCGCCTAGCCGACCAGCTCCGCCGTCCGGGCCAGTACCTCCCGGCAGGCCAGGATTGCCGGACGCTGGCTGCCCGCTTCCCGGACCGAGGTGAAGATGGTCCGGCGGGGTTTGCCCGGCAGATCCAACAGCCGGACGGTGGGCGGGCGGCCGGTCCACACCAGCTCCGGCATCAGCCCGACGGCGTTGCCGGACTCGATCAGCCGGATCTGTGCCTGCAGGTCAGCGGTTTCATACCGCACGTCCGGTTCGAACCCGGCCTGCCGGCAGGCCTGCTCGGCCCAGTGCCGGGAGGCGGCGCCGCGGGGTTCCATCACCCAGGCACGCGAAGCGGTATCGGCGATGGAGCGGATATCCGCCCCGCCGAGCCGGTCCTCCGGCACCGCCAGCTGGATGGCATCGGTGGTGAGCTGCATCCGGTCCAGGCCGGGATACCGGGGTGCGGCATGTCCGGGGTACTGCTCGGCAATGACCAGGTCGAAATCCCGCGCCCAGGTCTCATAGAGGGCGGTTTCCGGTTCCCGCTGGGTCATCTCGATCCGCACCTCGGGGTAGTCCCGGCCCAGGATGGTCAGGGCGTCGGGCATCAGGGCCAGGGCAGCGGACTGGAAAACCGCCAGCCGTACGGTGCCTGTGACTGTGGTCAGTGACTCGGCCAGGTCCGCCTCCGCCCGTTCCATCGAGTCCAGTATCTGCGCCGCGTGGTCCACCAGGATTTCGGCCTGCGGGGTGAGCGTGACGCGGCGGCCGGTCTTCCGGAGCAGCTCCACCCCCACCTCTTTTTCCAGCAGGGCCAGTTGCTGGGAAACCGAGGACGGGCTGAAGTTCAGTGCCGTCGCCACGGACGCCAGAGTGCCCCGGACCTTCAGCTCGCGAAGCAGCCGGAGCCGGCGGATATCAAGCATGGCGGACACCCTTCGATTGTTCAGGAAAGCTGACCAGTACCAGTTGGAAAAGATCGCTTTATCTAATTGAACTACAAGCGGATGATTGGTCAGTACCCCGGGGGGATAGCCACTTGTTAGACGAAAAGAGCACCAGGAAAATGACCGATACCTTTGAGGACCGCGCCACCGCCGATGCAGTCCCCAATTCCGGGCTGGCAGAGCAGTCCGTAGACCTTGTCCGCCGCTGGCTTACCGAGGCAGCGGCCGTGCCCGTGGACGCCTCCGCGGCGCAACTGGCAGGCGTGCTGAAGGACCCCGACGGCCTTGGTTTCACTGTCGGATTCGTGGACGGCGTGGTCCGCCCCGAAGACATCCGCGTAGCCGCCCGCAACCTCGCCGCCCTGGCTCCCCGCGTACCCGGCTTCCTGCCCTGGTACATGCGCGCGGCGGTCCGTGCCGGCGGCATCCTGGGCCCGGTGATGCCGCAGGTGGTGATTCCCGCCGCCCGCAAGGTGCTGCGCGAGATGGTCGGCCACCTGATTGTGGACGCCACCGACGCCAAGCTGGGCAAGGCCATCGCCGGCATCCGCAAGGACAACATCCGCCTGAACATGAACCTGCTGGGCGAGGCAGTTCTCGGACAGCACGAGGCAGCCCGCCGGCTCGAGGGCACGCACGCGCTCCTGGCCCGCGACGACGTCGACTACGTCTCCATCAAGGTCTCCGCCACTGTGGCCCCGCATTCGCCGTGGGCCTTCAACGAGGCCGTCCAGCACGTTATCGAATCCCTGACCCCGCTCTTCCGCCGTGCCGCGCAGTCACCGGTGAAGAAGTTCATCAACCTGGACATGGAGGAGTACAAGGACCTGGAGATGACCATGGCGGTCTTCACCGGCATCCTCTCCAACCCGGAGTTCAAGGACCTGGAAGCCGGCATCGTGCTGCAGGCCTACCTGCCCGACGCGCTCTCGGCCATGATGCGGCTGCAGGAGTTCGCCGCCGCCCGCCGGGCCGACGGCGGCGCGGCCATCAAGGTGCGCGTGGTCAAGGGTGCCAACCTGCCGATGGAACAGGTGGAAGCTTCCCTGCACGGCTGGCCGCTGGCCACCTGGCACAGCAAGGCGGACAGCGACACCAACTACAAGCGCGTCATCAACTATGCCCTGCACCCGGAGCGCATCCGCAACGTGCGCATCGGCGTGGCCGGGCACAACCTGTTCGACGTCGCGTTCGCCTGGCTGCTGGCCGGTGAACGCGGTGTCCGGGACGGGATCGAGTTCGAAATGCTGCTGGGCATGGCCGCCGGCCAGGCCGAAGTGGTGCGCCGCGACGTCGGCAGCCTGCTGCTCTACACCCCGGTGGTGCACCCGGCCGAGTTCGACGTCGCCATCGCCTACCTGATCCGCCGCCTTGAGGAAGGCGCCAGCTCGGAGAACTTCATGTCCGCCGTCTTCGAACTGGCGGACAACGAGGCCCTGTTCGAGCGGGAGAAGCTGCGCTTCCTGGCCTCGGTGGAGAACCTGGATACCTCCGTGCCGGCCCCGCACCGGGTGCAGGACCGCAACCTGCCCGCCGCGGCCGCCGCCACAGACAGCTTCGACAACACCCCGGACAGTGACCCGTCGCTGCCGGCCAACCAGGCCTGGGGCCGGGCCATCCTTTCCCGGGTGCCCGGCTCGGACCTGGGCAAGGCCGCCGTGGCTGCCGCCGCCGTCGGCACCGAAGCCGAGCTGGAAACGGTCATCAACACCGCGGTCACCGAAGGCAAGGCCTGGGGTGCCCTCAGCGGTGCGGAACGCGCCGAAGTGCTGCACCGCGCCGGCGAGGTCCTCGAAGCCCGCCGCGCCGACCTGATGGAGGTCATGGCGGCCGAGACCGGCAAGACCCTGGACCAGTCGGACCCCGAGGTCTCCGAAGCGATCGACTTCGCGCACTACTACGCCGAGCTTGCCCGCGAACTCGATGCCGTGGACGGCGCCCGCTTTGTGCCCTCCCGCCTGACCGTGGTCACCCCGCCGTGGAACTTCCCGGTGGCCATCCCCGCCGGCTCCACCCTCGCAGCCCTGGCAGCCGGGTCCGCCGTCGTCATCAAGCCCGCCCGCCAGTCCGCCCGCTGCGGCGCGGTCATGGTGGAAGCTCTCTGGGAGGCCGGTGTGCCCCGCGACGTGCTGCAGATGGTGCAGCTGGGCGAGCAGGAACTGGGCCGCCAGCTGATTTCCAACCCCGCCGTGGACCGCGTGATCCTCACCGGCGGCTATGAGACCGCTGAGCTGTTCCGCTCCTTCCGCCCCGATCTGCCGCTGCTGGCCGAGACCTCGGGTAAGAACACGGTGATTGTCACCCCGAGTGCGGACTTTGACCTGGCGGCCCGCGACGTCGCCGCGTCCGCCTTCGGACATGCCGGGCAGAAATGCTCGGCCGCCTCGCTGGTGATCCTGGTCGGCTCCGTGGCGAAGTCGCCGCGCTTCCGGAACCAGCTGGTGGACGCGGTGCAGTCGCTGAAGGTCGGTTACCCCGAGGACCCCACCACGCAGATGGGTCCGGTCATTGAACCGGCAGCGGGCAAACTGCTGAAGGGCCTGACTGAGCTCGGTGCCGGTGAGGCCTGGCTGCTGCAGCCCGAACAGCTCGATGACAGCGGACGGCTGTGGAGCCCGGGCATCCGCACCGGCGTGCGCCGCGGCTCCGAGTACCACCTCACCGAGTACTTCGGCCCGATCCTGGGCGTGATGACGGCGGAGACGCTGGAAGAGGCCATCGACATGGCCAACGACATTGACTACGGCCTCACCGCCGGCCTGCACTCGCTGGATCCGGCCGAAATGGATGTCTGGCTGAACCGCATCCAGGCCGGCAACCTGTACGTGAACCGCGGCATCACCGGCGCAATTGTCCGCCGCCAGCCCTTCGGCGGCTGGAAGAAATCCGCCGTCGGTGCAGGCACCAAGGCCGGCGGCCCGAACTACCTCGTGGGACTGGGCAACTGGGAGCCCGTGGCCGGCACCGGCGCTCCGGAACTGCCTGCCGAAGCCCCTGCGGCCCGGCTGGTGTCCGCGGCGGAAACGGCCGGGTCCGTCTTCGGCCCGGACGACGCCGCGTTCCTCCGCCGTGCGGCCCGCAGCGACGCTGATGCCTGGGCCACAGAGTTCGGCGCCGCCAAGGACGTCTCCGCGCTGTCCGCCGAACGCAACGTGTTCCGCTACGTGCCGGTTCCGGTGACGGTCCGGCTCTCCGAGGGACAGCCTGCCAGCGCCCTGGTCCGGGTCCTGGCGGCCGGTCTCACCGCCGGGTCGGCCGTGACCGTGTCCGCCGCGGTGGACCTGCCCGCCGGTGTGCGCGCCGTCCTGGCCGAGCTCGGCATTCAGTTCACGGTGGAGAACGACGCCGCCTGGCTGGCTTCGGGCGCCGCGCTGACGTCGGGCCGGGTCCGGCTTATCGGCGGTTCCGTGCCGGCCCTGGCCGACGCCACCGGCGGCACCCCCGATGTGGCAATCTACGCCCAGCCCGTCACTGAATCCGGCCGACTGGAAATGCTGCCGTTCCTGCACGAGCAGGCCGTCAGTATCACGGCGCACCGTTTCGGCACGCCGAACCACCTTTCGGATGCGCTGATCTAGGCATCCTCCACCGCCTCCGGAGCCACGACGCCGGGTGGAAGCCAGCAGCACTTACCGCTGCGGCTTTCCACCCGGCGTTTTGGTTCCCCGCCGGCACCGGCCCGGCGCCATCCGGGCAGCGCTGAAGCATTGCTTCCCCGGTACGGGGCGGTCATGATGGCTGCGTAGCCGGGGAGGCAAGCATGGAGCCACTGCTTATGGGCAAGAACGCCGTCATTTACGGTGGAGGCGGATCGATCGGCGGCGCGGTGGCGCGGGCCTTCGCCCGGGAGGGCTCACGCGTGTTCCTGGCCGGACGGACGGCGGAACGGCTGGAGGCCGTAGCGAAAGGGATCCGGGACGCCGGGGGAGTGGCGGAAACCGCTCTGGTGGATGCCACGAACGAGCGGGCAGTTAATCAGCATGCCGACCACGTGGCTGCCGCGGCCGGAAGCCTGGACATCTCCCTGAACGTCATCCAGCACGGGGACGTGCAGGGCACCCCGATGGCGGAAATGTCCGTGGCGGATTACCTGCGCCCGGTGTCCACGGCGGTGCAGACGTTCTTCATCACCGCACAGGCCGCTGCCCGGCACATGATGCAGCAGCGCTCCGGGGTCATCCTGGTGTTCGGCGGGTCCGGCGATCCGGCGCCCGGGCTGTACCTGGGCGGGTTGCAGACGGCGTTCGAGGCGATGGAATCCATGCGGCTGCAGCTCAGCAGCGAGCTGGGTCCCTACGGAATCCGGGTCCTGACCCTGCGGACCGGCGGCATTCCGGAAACCCTGCCGGAAAACATGGAAGGCGCCGGCGAAATCGCCGACGCCATCACCAACGCCACCATGCTGGGCCGCGCCGCCACCCTGGACGACGTCGGCAATACCGCGGCGTTTGCCGCGTCCGACCGTGCGCGCAGCATGACCGCTGCAACACTGAATATCAGCGCGGGGGCCCTGATCGACCGCTGAGCCGGCATGGTGCAGGCTCACGGAAGACCGCTATGCGGCCACTTTCCAGAGCGTGAAATCATCCATGCTGACCGCGGTCCGCTGGCCGGTGGCCTCATCGCGGATCCAGACCGTGAACAGCCCGGGAGCAGTCTCCTGGACCTGGCCGTGAAAATAGGTTTCCCCGCCGCTGCGGGCTTCCACGGTGTCTCCACGGCGAAGGGAACGGATGCTGCGCACGCGCTTGGCGCGCGCCGTCGTTACGGGGGGTTGGGCATTAGCTACCGACAAAAGGCGCCTCCTGTTGCGTTGATATTTATGCCAACGCACGCATATGCATAAAATATTCCCGATCACGCATGGAACCCTGACAACCGGGACAGGAGCGCGGGTAAGATTCGGCCATGGATATCGTGGATTTCCTGGTCCAACGCTTCCAGGAAGACATCTCCGAAGCCCGCAAACTCCTCGCCTCCTCGAACGTTTCCCTCTCCGACCGCTGGTATGAAGAGCGGCTGCTGAAGGAATGCGAAACCAAGCTGATGCTCATCGAGATCATCGGCGGGGCACGCCGGCATGCCCTCTCCCGCATGGTCCTGGATGTGGAGGATGAGGATGATCCACGCTTCCGCGAAGAGCTGGAATGGACCCGGCTGGCCCTTTCCGCCCTTGCAGCCGTGCATGAGGACCACCCGGATTTCCAGGACGGCTGGCGGCTGACGCAGGAACGCCCCTAGCGGATCCGGAAACTGGCGCCCGCGTGCCGCTCGGATGCATCCGGCTCGTTTGGGCAATAGATTGGTGGCATGAGTGCAAAGCCTACTGATCATTCCGTGCCGGACGACGGCGACCTGCTCCGCCGGCTTGCGGCCGTCCATAACGTAGCCACCACCTTCAAGGGGTGGGACGGATCCGAGAAACAGGTTTCGGACGCCACACTGCGGCGGGTCCTCGCGGCCATGGGACTGGCCACCGCCACGGATGAAGAGCTTCAGCAGTCGCTGGCGGACTCCGCCGACGCCGTGTGGCAGCGGCCGCTCCCGCCCACCGCCGTCGTCCGGCAGGGCGCCCCCGGCACCATTCCGGTCCATCTGCCGGCCGGTGCCTCCGCCACTGTGCGGATCCGCCTGGAGGACGGCACGGACCAGGAACTTGACTGGCCGCAGGAGTCTGAGGAGGAAGCGGAGATCCGGGGCACCCGGATGGCCCGTACCCTCCTGCCGCTGCCCGAGGGGATGGCACTCGGCTGGCACCGGCTCGTGCTCGAGAGCGGAGATCACCGGGCCGAGGCAGTGCTGGTGGTCACCCCGGACCGGCTGGGCACGGCCGACGCGCTGCTCGCAGACCGGGCCTGGGGCGTACAGGCGCAGCTGTATTCCGTGCGCTCGTCCCGTTCCTGGGGCATCGGCGACCTGACGGACCTGGCGGACCTCGCCGCCGTTGCCGGCGCGGACTATGACGCCGGATTTGTCCTGATCAACCCGCTGCACGCGGCCGAGCCCGTGCCCCCGATCGAACCGTCCCCGTACCTGCCCACCACCCGGCGGTTCTTCAACCCGCTGTACATCCGGGTGGAGGCGGTCCCGGAATACGCCTATCTGGGTGACGTGCAGCGGCAGGCCGCTGAAGAAGCCGCCCGCAGCCTGTATCCGGCCAACACCTCTGCCGCGGAACTGGACCGCGATTCCAGTTATGCGGCGAAGCTGAAGGTGCTGGAGGATGTCTACCGGGTGGGGCGCAGTCCGGGTCGGCAGCGCCAGTTCGAGGCGTTCACGGCCGACGCCGGGCAGGGGCTGGAGAGCTTTGCCCGCTGGTGCGCGCTGGCCGAGGAACTCAAACCCGGCGCGCCGGAATGGGCCGAAGCGGACGGTCCAGAAAGCGACTACGTGCTGGCGCAGCTGCCCCGGCTGCAGGAGCGGATCGGCTTCTTCAAATGGCTGCAGTGGATCTGCGACGAACAGCTCGAAGCGGTCCAGCGGGCAGCACGGAAGGCGGGCATGGGCATTGGCGTTATCCATGACCTGGCCGTGGGGGTGCACCCGGCCGGTGCCGATGCCTGGATGCTGCGGGATGTGCTGACCTCCGGGATTTCCGTGGGCGCCCCGCCGGACATGTTCAACCAGCAGGGCCAGGACTGGAGCCAGCCGCCGTGGCATCCCCGGCGCCTGGCCGAATCCGGCTACGCCGCGTACCGGGACATGATCCGCACCATCCTGCGGCACGCCGGCGGCATCCGGGTGGACCACATCCTGGGCCTGTTCCGGCTGTGGTGGATCCCGCAGGACGCCGCGTCGCCCGCAGAGGGCGCCTACGTCTACTACGACCACGAAGCGTTGATCGGCATCCTGGCGTTGGAAGCCCAGCGCGCCGGCGCCGTCGTCATCGGCGAGGACCTGGGCGTGTTCGAACCGTGGGTGCAGGACTACCTGGCCGAGCGCGGGGTCCTGGGCACCTCCATCCTGTGGTTCGAGCAGACCGACGACGGCCCGCGCGCCCCGGAAGAGTACCGGGTGGGCGCCCTGACGAGCGTGAACACCCACGACCTGCCGCCCACCGCCGGCTACCTGGCCGGCGAACACGTGAACCTGCGCGAAGAGCTGGGCCTGCTGAACCGTCCGGTGGAGGAGGAACGGGCCGCCGACAGAGAAGCGCAGGAAGCGGTGCTGGAGGCACTGCGCCGGCGCGGGCTGCTGCCGGAGCCGGCGCCCGGCCAGGTGGCAGGACAGCTGGAGGGGGACGCGGCCCGGCAGGCGGTGGAGGCACTGCACGGGTTCATCCTGCAGACCCCCTCGGTGCTGCTGGGGGTGGCGCTGGCGGATCTGGTGGGGGAGAAAAAGACCCAGAACCAGCCGGGGACCGCCGATGAGTATCCGAACTGGCGGATACCCCTCAGCGGTCCCGACGGGAAGGCGGTGCTGCTCGACGACCTGCCGGAGAATGAACGGTTCCGGTCCCTGGCCGCGCTGATGCAGAAGGGAATCTAGCCCTACTGCTCCAGCTTCATGGCCTTGCGCAGGGTCAGCGCGCCGCCGCTCTGCATTACGGCGCGGCGGTAGATCCGGGCCGAGAAGACCAGCAGGCCGTATGCCGCCGCCAGCGCCAGGGCCAGGGACAGGAGCGTCTGCCACAGCGGCACCTCGGTGCTCAGCATCCGGATGGGCATGGCCACCGAGGACACTACGGGGACGAAGGACGCGAGCACCAGCAGCTGGCCCTTGGCGAAGATTCCCGCGAACAGCGCCGCGAAGATCACGGCCATGACCGGAGTGGAGCTGCTGTTGAGGTCCTCGCTGCGGCTGGCCATGGAGCCGAGCATGGCCCAGCCGGCGGCCAGGATGAGGAAACCGACCAGGAAGAAGACCAGGAACCAGCCCGACACGGGGATGATGAAGCCCAGCATTTCCGCCGAGCCGGTGACGTTCATGGCCACCAGCGCAGCCCCGCCGTACAGCGCCAGCTGGACAATGGCAAGCACGGTGTTTCCGGCCACCTTGCCGTAGAGCAGCTGGCGGATGGGAATGGCGGTGGCCAGGATTTCCACCACCCGGTTCTGCTTTTCCTCCAGGACGGACGTGGCAATGGCCATGCCGAAAATAATGGTCGCCATGTAGAAGAGGAAGCTGAAGATAAAGCCGACGGCGGAGGCCAGGCCGGCGTTTTCGCTGTCGCCTTCCAGCAGGGTTTCCTTGAGTTCGCTGCCGGCGGTCAGCTGCTCGGCAGTGGTGCCTGCGGCGGCGGCGTTGGCGCTGATGACGTAGCTGCTCAGGGCATCGGACAGCGGGCCGCGCAGGGAGGAGTCGATTTCCTCCCTGCCGGTGAGCGTCCAGGTTCCGTCGTCCCCGCGCAGCAGGGCGGCGTCGGCTTCCTCATCCCGGACCAGTTGCAGGGCGGCGTCGGAGGAATCTGCGGTCACGGCGTCGAAGGACGTGTTTCCGTCGTCCTCCTGGCCGATGGAATCCGCGCCGGCAACGATCTCCGCCGCGGTGGAGTCCGCCACCGCCACGGTGTGGTCGGAAGCGCGGGAGGACATGTAGCCGCTGAACAGGACGCTGCCCGCGATCAGCAGCATGGTGACCACGGTGGACAACAGGTAGGTCCGGTCCCGCATTTTGACCATGACCTCGCGCAGCGTCACGATCGCCCAGGCGGGGGTGGTGCTGCCCGTCTCAGGCTGCGTTTTCTCTGGAGTGCGGGTTGCAGTGCTCATGCTGTGACCTCACGGTAGATGTCGCTCAGGGAGGGGCGGATGGGGGTGAATTCCTGCACCGAGCCGCGGGCAACGGCGGCGGAGAGGACGCGCTGGGCGCCGGTTTCGTCGTCAAACTCCACCAGGGCGGTGGGCCCGGCGACGTCGATGACGGTCAGGCCGGCCTGCTCGCGCAGCCAGCCGGCGTCGGGGGAGACCGTGATCCGGTGGCGGCGCGGCACGGCGGCCCGCAGCTCGTCACCGGAGCCGGCGGCCATCAGCCGTCCCTGCTGCAGGACCACCAGGTTGTCGCAGAGCCGGTCCACCAGGTCCAGCTGGTGGCTGGAGAACAGCACCGGGACGCCGGCGGAAGTGCGCTCTCGCAGCAGTTCCACCATGGAATCCACGGCAATCGGATCCAGGCCGGAGAACGGCTCGTCCAGGATCAGCACGGTGGGCCGGTGCAGGAGCGACGCGGCAATCTGCACGCGCTGCTGGTTGCCCAGGGAGAGGGACTCCAGCTTGTCCTTACCGCGGTCCGCGAGGTTGAACCGTTCAAGCAGGTCCATGGCTTCGCGGCGTGCGGCGGACTGGGTCATCCGGTGCAGCTGGCCCAGGTAGACCAGCTGCTCAATGATCGGCTGCTTCGGGTACAGGCCGCGCTCTTCGGGCATGTACCCGAACCGGGCCCGCATCTGCGCGGTCAGGGGTTCGCCGTCCAGCAGCACCTCGCCGGACGTGGCGGTCAGTACGCCCATGATCATGCGCATGGTGGTGGTTTTTCCGGCGCCGTTGGCACCGACGAAGCCGGTCATCTGGCCGGAGGGAATGTCGAAGGTGACGTTGTCGACTGCCGTTTTCTCCCCGAAACGCCGGGTGAGGTTGCGGACCTGCAGCATGGCGGCTGCTCCTTTTCCCGGCGGACCGGGCTCGGTGGATTTCTACTGTTTCCGAGCTTAGACAAGACGGGAGGGGGAGAGGATCGGCCGTCCGGCGGAAATCCGTGCCGGTTATCCGGCGGCGGGTTTGTCCCCCGCAAGGATGAGGCCGGATTCGTAGGCAAAGACCACGGCCTGCACCCGGTCCCGGACCTGGATCTTGGCCAGCAGGTTGGACACGTGCGTCTTGACCGTGGCCTCGGCCACGAACATTCCGGCGGCGATCTCCGCATTGGACTGCCCCGCGGCCACATTCACCAGCACCTCACGCTCACGGGCGGTCAGCGAGGCCAGCAGCTTCTGCTGCGCGGCGGCGGCCGGCGACGGCGGCTGCTTCCCGGCCGGCGTTGCTGTACCGGCGG
>NZ_JBNHFG010000042.1:0-19891 GCF_059090025.1 Arthrobacter sp. Y3224198 | reverse complement strand
CGCCGCCGGCGGCCAGGGCCGGTGTTCCGCCCAGGAGCAGGGCCGCCTCGGCGGCGTTGGGGGTGACGACGTCCGGGGCCAGTCCGGCCCATCCTGCCGCGTCGTGGGCGTCCACTACCGTCAGACGGCCGCCGCGCAGGGCAACGAGGGCGTCGCGCACCCTGCCGTGCAGCAGTGCGCTGCCGTAGTCGCACACCACCAGGGCATCGGCACCGTCCAGCAGGGCCGCAAGCGAGGCGGCGAGCAGGTCCTCGGCCTCAGGCGGAAAACCGCCGCCCTCATCCAGGCGGAACAGCACCTGGTCCCCGGCGATGATCCGGTTTTTCGTGGCGGTGCGGGCCAGCGGATGGGGCACCAGCGCCTGCAGGTCCACGCCGGCGCCGGCGAGGATGCTCCGCAGTTGCCGCCCCGCCGGATCGGTACCGGTCAGCCCGGCCAGCCGCACCCGGGCTCCCAGCGCCTGCAGGTTCATGGCGGTGTTGGCTGCGCCGCCCGGCGCGTACTGCTTCTGCTGCAGGTCCACCACCGGGGCGGGAGCCTCCCGGCAGAACCGTTCGGTGACGCCGGACCACCAGCCGTCGAGCATCACGTCACCGATAACCGCCACCCGGAGTGCGGCCGTGGCCAGCCGGCCCGGCAGCCCGGGTGCAAGGCTGCGTACCCCGCCCAGCGGCGGCAATCCGCTCACGCCGGTTCTCCGGCAGGTTCAACGGCCGGGTCTCCGGCATGTGCGCCGGCGCGTGCGGTGCCGGCCATAGCGGGCGGACTGCCCAGATGCACCACTTTGACCAGGGAGAACTCGTCCAGGAGTTCCGGGCCGTATCCGAAGCCCCGGCCGCTGCGCCCCCGCGGTTGGGCCGAACCTCCCGGTGCACCCCCGAAAACCGCGTTGACCTTCACCGTGCCCACATCCAGCCCGGCGACGGCCTGCTGCGCATGGGCCAGGCTGCCGGTCAGCACGGTGGCGGCGAGCCCGTAGGTTCCCGCAGCTGCCAGCGCCAGCCCTTCCTGGAAGCTGTCCACCACCTGCACGGCAGCCACCGGCCCGAAGGTTTCCTCCCGGAAAAGCTCCATGCCCGCCGAACAGTTCAGCAGGACCGTGGCCGGGTAATGCGCGCCGGGCCCGGCCGGGATGCTGCCTCCCTCCGCTGCCGTGGCCCCCAGGAACACGGCTTCGGCCACCTGCCGATGCACGGCCTCCCGCGCCCGGATGTCCACCAAAGGCGCCACCGCGCCCTGCCGGTTCCGCTGCCGTGCCTGGGCGGCCAGTTCAGCGCAGAACTCCCCGGCGATGGCCCGGTGCACGTAAATGCGTTCCACCGCGGTACAGATCTGCCCGCTGTTGCTGAAGGCCCCGATAGCGGCTTGCTCGGCAGCCCACCGCGGATCGACGTCGGCGTCCACCAGCAGGGGATCGTTGCCCCCGTTCTCCAAGATGACATGCGCCCCGGTCAGGGCGGCCGCCCGGGCGATGCGCGCTCCGGCCGCACTGGAGCCGACATGGGCCACCACGTCCACACCCGCATCCATGCACAGCTGGGCGCCCACGTCCCCGCCGCCGGCAACGGTGGCCAGCACACCGGCGGGAAAGTGCGGGGAGAGGATGTCGCCCAGGAGATTGCCGGTGTGCGGACTGCGTTCGCTGGGTTTGTGGATTACCGTGTTGCCGGCCGCCAGCGCCGCCCCCACCAGTCCCGCGGCCACGGCCACGGGGTCGTTCCAGGGGGTGAGCACGACGGCGACGCCCCGGGGTCCGCTGACCGTGTAGTCGGCCGCCAGCACGGCACCACGGAGGCTGTGTCCGCGGTGGACGGGCCCAAGCTCGGCGTATTGCTGCAGGGTGGCTGCGCCTGCGGTCACTCCGGCCAGGGCTTCGGCTTCCGGCCTGCCCGTTTCCCTGCTGTTCCATGCGGCCAGTTCCGCGGCCCGGCCGGCCAGCGCTGCGGCAGCGGCCCGCAGCATCCCGCCGCGTTCATCCGGGCGAGTGGCCGCCCAGCCCGGCAGGGCCCCCCGGGCCGTGGCCACTGCGGCCTTGAGCTTGCCCCGAGTGGCCGCCTCCACGGTCCCCACGAGGGTCCCGTCCCGCGGGTCGAGGATGGTGACGGTGTCCGGGACCGCGGCGGCGGACGCTGCGGTTGTTCCGGACGCTCCGGGGACGCTTTCGGGGGTAACGGTGGTGGACATGCTGCTCCTTCTCACGCGTGGTACAGGACCCGTACCCGCTTTCCGCCGGGTTCAGACAGGCACCTGGCCACACCCCGCAAGTGCCCGCCGCTACCCGGTTGAGATCCCCGGGGAGCCTCTAGGGTGGGTGCCTTCAGCGCAGGACCGGGACCGTCCCGGACGAAACCGCGCCCAACTTCGGACGCGTGAAAGGAAACACCAGCATGATGCAGCACATCCCGGCTCCGCGCCCGGAGATACCAGTCCGGCCGGCCATCCGCGGCGTAGCGCCCCTTGCGGCCGGGTTTCCCGGTGTTCGCCGGATTGCCGTGCTGCGCGGCGGGGGGCTGGGGGACCTGATGTTCGCCCTTCCGGCCATTGAAGCGCTGGCGGCGGCCTATCCGCAGGCCTCCATCACCCTGCTTGGCACCGCCCTGCACGCCGCGCTGCTGGCAGGGCGCCCCGGCCCGGTGGACCGGGTGGAGGTACTGCCCCCGGCCCCCGGCATCCAGGCCGGGCGGGAAGACAGGCGGGTAACGGAGGCGTTTACTGCCCGCATGCGGGGGCAGGAATTCGACCTGGCTGTGCAGGTCCACGGCGGCGGGCGGAATTCGAATCCGTTCCTGCTCGCGCTGGGGGCCCGCCACACGGTGGGCACGCGCACCCCCGACGCCGCCGCACTGGAACGCAGCATCCCGTACGTCTACTACCAGCACGAGGTGTTCCGTGCGCTGGAGGTCGCCGGGCTGGCCGGTGCCGCCCCCGTGAGCCTGGATGCTGCCCTGGCCGTCCGGCCCGAGGAGCAGGAGCAGGCCCGGGCCCTGCTGCTGCCCGACCGCCCGCTGGTGACCCTGCACCCGGGTGCCACGGATCCGCGGCGCAGGTGGCCGGCGTCGTCGTTCGCCGAGGTGGCCGCGCAGGCGGCAGCCCACGGCTGCCAGGTGTTGGTGGTGGGCGACGACGGCGACCGGGACGCGGCGCGGCAGATCACCGGGCTGGCGCTCGCCGCGGCCGGACCGGAAGCGCCCGTACGCTCCCTGGCCGGGGAACTGGGTATCGGCACCCTGGCCGCCGTGCTGCAGGCCAGTGCCGTGGTGGTGGGCAATGACAGCGGTCCCCGGCACCTGGCGCAGGCGGTGGGGGCCCGCACGGTGGGGATCTACTGGTTCGGCAACGTCATCAACGCCGGCGCGCCGGGACGCAGCAGGCACCGGGTACACATGTCCTGGCTCTCCGCCTGCCCGGTCTGCAAGGCAGATGTCACGCAGGTGGGCTGGACTGCCGAACGCTGCGAACACAACGATTCCTTTGTGGCCGATGTGCGCCACGAAGACGTGTGGGCCGACGTCGGGGAGCTGCTGGCTACCGGTGCGGAAGAGGCCGGTCCAGCGGCGGGGTGCGGGTTTACAGCAACGTAACAGCCGGTGGCGTCCGTGGAAACAATCGGTTTTTAGGCTCGGGGCTAGTCACTCGCACCCTACGGAAAGCGCTGGTCCCCATGAGCCTTACCTCCCGCCTCCGGGCACGTTCGACGTCGGCACGCATTGTGGCGGGGGCGGTGGCCGTCTCCGGCCTGCTCCTGGTCACTGCCTGCGGCGGATCCAGCGAAGCCGATGTGAAGGGGGACTACGGGACCCTGGACCTGAACCTGTCCTGGATCAAAAACGCCGAGTTTGCCGGAGAGTACTTCGCGACCGAAGCGGGATATTACGAGGAAGCGGGCTTTTCCGAGGTGAACCTGATTGCCGGCGGCCCCGGCGGCACCTCCACCGAAACCATGGTCCTTTCCGGCGGTGCCCTGGTCGGCACGTCCAGCCCCATGGGGGTGGCACCGGTAATCGCCGAAGAGGACGCTCCGCTGAAGATCAT
The DNA here is from genome assembly GCF_059090025.1 of Arthrobacter sp. Y3224198. Lineage (NCBI taxonomy): Bacteria > Bacillati > Actinomycetota > Actinomycetes > Micrococcales > Micrococcaceae > Arthrobacter > Arthrobacter sp. Y3224198. The sequence goes on along the minus strand of NZ_JBNHFG010000042.1, from coordinate 15,859 downwards.
CGGGACGACCTACCAGAAAAACCCGTTCGTCATCATTTCCCTGGACGGCAACCCCGTCACCACGCCGGCGGACCTGTCCGGCAAGCGGATCGGCGTGCAGGCGGGCGTGAATGAAACGCTGTTCGACGCGCTGCTGGAAGTGAACAGCATCGACCCCTCGGCGGTGGAGAAGGTGCCGGTCCAGTACGATCCCCAGCCCCTGGTCAACGGGGACGTGGACGGGTTCTTCGGATACCTCACCAACGAGGTGCTGACCTTGGAGCAGGCCGGTCACGCCACTGCAGTGCTGCCCTTCGCGGACAACGGGCTGCCGTTCATTGCCGAAAGCTTCGTCACCACGGACGAGGCCATTGAAACCCGCCGGGAGGAGCTGAAGGCGTTCCTGAAAGCCACGCTGCGGGGATGGAAGGACGCGGTGGCGGACCCGGAGGAATCGGCCCGCCTGGCGGTGGAAGTGTACGGATCGGACCTGAATCTGGACATGGCCAAGGAAATCCGGCAGGCCGAGGAACAGAACAGCAAGTTGGTGGTGTCTGCGGAAACCGAAGCCAACGGGCTGTTCTCCATCAGCGACAGCCTGATTGCGGAAAACCTGTCCATCCTGAAACTGGCCGGCTATGACCTGGCGGCGGAGGATGTCTTCGACATGAGCCTGCTGGCCGAGGTTTACGAGGAAAACCCGGAGCTGAAGTAGATGCCGAGGGAAACAGCGGCCGGCACCGGGATCAACCTGCGGAACCTGGGCAAGACCTATACCGCCGGCCGCCGTGAAGTGGTGGCCCTGGAAGGTGCGGAGCTGAGCACGGAACGCGGGTCCTTCCTGTCCCTGCTCGGCCCGTCCGGCTGCGGGAAATCGACGGTTCTTCGCATCCTGGCCGGGCTGGAGACGCCCACCAGCGGAGATGTGCTGGTGGATGGGAAGACACCCGGGGAGCTGCGCCGCGGACACGAACTGGGCATCGCCTTCCAGGATTCGGCGCTGCTTCCGTGGCGCAGCGTGTACACGAACATCCGCCTGCCGCTGGAGGTGTCGGGGCTGCCGGCCGACGACGCCCACATCCGCGGGCTCATTGCCCTGGTGGGGCTGGACGGATTTGAAAAGGCGCGGCCGGGGGAGCTGTCCGGCGGGATGCGCCAGCGCGTGTCCATTGCCCGGGCACTGGTCCTGAAGCCGTCCGTGCTGCTGCTGGACGAACCGTTCGGCGCCCTGGACGACATGACCCGGCAGCGGCTGAACATGGAGCTGCTGCGGATCTGGACCGAGAAGCCGGCCACCACGCTCATGGTCACGCACGGCATCTCCGAGGCGATTTTCCTGTCCGACACCGTGGCGGTGATGAGCACGCGTCCGGGCCGGATCAAGGAGGTCATTGAGGTGGACCTGCCCCGCCCCCGAACCCCGGACATGATGCGCAGCCCGGAATTCCATGCCCTGCACGACCACGCCTCGGAACTGCTGTTCGGCGGGGCGGAAAAGGCAGCGGCTGCCACGGAGGCACTGTGACCGCGCGGCCGGCGGTGCCGCCGTGGCTGGCCGGAGCAATCGGCACGGTCCTGGTGCTGGCGCTGTGGTGGGTGGGAGCGGCAACCTTCCTCAGCGGCGTGGGGGCACCCGCCGGCGGCGGTCCCGGCGCCATCCCCACCCCGAGCCGGGTCCTTGCCCAGATGGGCGACGACGGCGCGGGCTTCTACTGGCGCAACGCCTCGGTGACGCTGGCGGAGGCTGCGGCCGGATACGCCTGGGGCAACGCGCTGGCACTTTTCCTGGCTTTCCTGGTGCTGCTCCTCCCGCGGCTGGAGCGGCTGGCCACCCAGCTGGCGGTGGTGAGCTACTGCCTGCCGGTAGTGGCCGTGGGCCCGGTGATCTTTATTGTGCTGGGGCCGCCGCGCTCCGGCGAGTCCTCGGGCACCGCGGTCGTCCTGGCCGCGCTGTCCGTCTTCTTCACCACCATGGTCAGTGCCCTGGCGGGCCTGAGGGCGGCCGACAAGGCCTGCCTGGACATGGTGAGCGTCTTCGGCGGCAACCGGATGCACCAGCTGTTGAAGGTCCGCCTGGTGGCGGCACTGCCGGCCGTGCTGGCCGCGCTGAAGATCGCCGCCCCGGCCGCCCTTTTGGGGGCTGTCCTCGGCGAGTATGTGGGCGGGGTGGACCGCGGTCTCGGTCCGGCGATGGTCAACGCCCAGCAGACCCTGGAAGTCGCCCGGGTCTGGGGTGTGGCCTTCGCCTGCACCGCCCTGGCCGGGGGAGCGTATGCGGTGCTTGGCCTGGTTTCACGGTGGGTGGCGCCGTGGGCTTCCGGCGGCCGGGCGGCTGTCCTATGACGGCCGCGCTGCATTCCACCGGACGGGCGCTGCTGGGGCTGCTGCTGTCCCTGGCTGTTGTCGGCGTGCTCTGGGTGGGCCTGCTGAAGGTGTTTGGAGTGTCCTCCTATATCGGCAAGGGCCCGGCGGACGTGCTGGGCTATCTGGTCCTGGATCCGGGAGCCGCGGAGAACCGCGCCCTGATGCTCGGCCAACTGGGGCGGACACTGCTCGACGCCGGCACGGGCTTTTCCGCCGGCATGCTGGCGGCGCTGGCAGCCGCCTGCCTCTTCACCCTGTTCCGGGGTGTGGAACATGCGCTGATGCCGCTGGCCATGCTCCTGCGTTCGGTGCCGCTGGTGGCGCTGGCGCCCATGATCATCCTGGTCTTCGGCCGGCAGGAAGCGGCAGTGGCGGCCATGGGCGGAATAGTGGTGTTTTTCCCGGCCCTGGTCACGATTGTCTTCGGCCTGCGGTCCGCTTCGCCCGCCATGCTCGAGGTGGTGCACGTGTACGGCGGGAGCCGGTTTGACGCCTTCCGGAAGGTGGCTATGCCCTCCGCGGCACCGGCGTTCTTCACGGCACTGCGGGTGTCCATCCCCGGTGCGCTGACCGGTGCTCTGCTGGCCGAGTGGCTGGCCACCGGCCAGGGCATCGGCTACGGAATTGTCTCCGCCGTGTCGCGGGCCCGCTATGACCAGGTGTGGGCCGGCGTCGTGATGGCGACCCTGGCCTCGATCCTGCTCTACGCCGTGGTCTCCGCCGCGGAGGCGGTGGTGAAGCGGCGGGCGGGGGTTTGACCGCCGGCCGTCGCGAAACGCCGTCTCGCGGTGTCGGGCCCTCGGTGGCGGTTCAAGTAGGCTCCCGGGCATGGGGAACCAGCGAAACGTCAACGAAGCGGACCACCGGCTCTATGCGCGCCCGGCACCAGGTGAAAGCGGCGATTGGGTGGAAGTAGTGGCCGACGGCGGCGACGGGCTGTCTTCCCAACGTCATGACGGTGGGGAGTTCAGCGACACGGGCATGGTCGGTGCAGAGGGGCGACCGGCTGCGGCCGACGCCCCTCGGAGCCGGTTCAACCCGTACCTTGCTGCCGCCTGGGCAGTGGTGGCACTGATGCTCGGCGTTGGATTGTTCTGGCTTTTCGGCATGTCCCAAATGGCCATTGTGTACGGCAGCACGAGCGGGATGACCGGCAAGGACCTGATAGTGATGAACTTCCATCAGACGGGCATGTACCTGCTGCCGTTCGGCCTTGCCTCGGCCTTTGCCCTGCTGACGGTGCAGGCCGTCGGCTACCGGCGCGCATCCCGGGAGTAAGCCGGCGTCCAGCCGGGCCGGCGCCCCCTTGTGCCGCTCAGACCGCCCCGGCCAGAATGGTTCGGTTGGCACCGTGCCGGCGCATGGAAAAGGACGGACACCATGGAACTTGTCCCGAACAATTCGCTGCAGTGCACCACCCCGGAGGACGGACGGAGGCTGGCGATCGCCCTGGCGCTGCAGACCTCCTTCGCCATCCAGCCGGATGAGAAGGTGCAGGAAATCATCCGGGACGCCTATGCCAACAATCCGGACGGGCTCATAGCGGCCTCGGCCGTGGTGGCAACGGAGTTTGCGACCGTCGCCGCGGCCAACAACTACTGGCGCTGACGCCCGTCCGCCGGCCGACGGATTTCCGGCTGCGGGTTTCCGTTTCGGGGGGCGGCCGGGCCATGGGTACGGAGGCGGTCCTATACTTCACGGATGGAGGACCAACCGCGGATCCTGGTTGTGGAGGATGACCGGCGACTGGCCGGAATGCTGGCGGAGATCCTGGAAAGTGAAGGCTATGCCGTCACCCCTGCCCATGACGGGCAGCGCGCCCTCCATGAGGGGCTGACCCGCGAGTTCGATGTCATTTTACTGGACCGCGGGCTGCCTGCCATCGAGGGCCTGGACGTGATGGCACGGCTGCGCAGCCGGGGCGTGCTGACGCCGGTGCTGGTGCTTTCGGCGCTGGGAAACCCGCCGGACCGTGTGGAGGGGCTGGACCGCGGCGCGGAAGACTACCTGGCGAAACCCTTCGACATGGACGAGCTCCTTGCCCGGCTGCGGGCACTGAGGCGACGCAGTATTGAACGGGTCCCGGCCCTTCCAGTGCCGGGCGGCATCTTCGACACGGCCGGGCGGACCGTATCCACCGGTTCCGGAACCCAAGTGCAGCTTTCGGAACGGGAGGCCGGCCTGCTGGAAGTCCTGGCCAGGCATCCTGGCCGCGTCTATCCCCGGGCCGAGCTGCAGCAGCTGGTCTTTCCCGATGCCGACGATAACGGCGTGGTGGACACCTATGTGCACTACCTCCGCCGCAAACTGGGCCGGCACGCAGTGATGACCGTGCGGGGTGTGGGTTACCGGCTCGGCAGCGGCGCATGAACCGGCGGGAGGGCCCCGAGCTGCGCCGGGCAACCACCCGGCTGTCACTTCAGTTCACCGCCTTCATCGTGGTCCTGCTTTCCCTTGTCGGGGTGCTGGTGTATTCGCTGGCGGCCGCAGGAACCGCCGCCGCTGCGCGCCAGACGCTGGCGGAAGCAGTTGACCTGTCAAACGCCCGGGATGCGCCGTTGAATGTTTTCCTTGCCGTTTACGACCGCCGCGGGCTGACCGTCTCCCGGGATATGCCCGCAGGGTTGCCGGTTGAGGAGGCCCTGGCAGAGGTGGCGGCCGGGGGAGCCAGCCGGGAGGAAACCGCGACGGTGGGCGGTGCGACCTACCAAGTGCTCACGGTCCGCCGGGGTGATGACGTGGTGCAGGCGGCGGTGGATACCCGTGAATCCCGTAAGGAACTCCAGCGGCTGGTGCTGGTGTTGGCGGGAACCATCCTGGGCGCCGCAGCGGTCGCTGCCGCCTTCTCCGTGTTGGCGGCGCGGGCCGCCATCAGGCCCTTGGCGCAGGCATTGGCGCTGCAACGGCGCTTTGTCGCCGATGCCAGCCACGAACTGCGCACCCCGCTGACCCTCCTCAGCACCCGTGCACAGCTGCTGCGCCGGCGCGTGGAGCGCGGTTTACGCCGGGACGGTGCCGGGGGAGAGCCGGAACAGGATCAGTGGCTGCAGGATGGGCTCACGGAAATCGTTTCCGACGCGGCCGTCCTGACCGGAATCCTCGAAGACCTGCTGGTCTCCGCCGATCCCCGCAGGAGTGAAACGGTCCAGCCTGTGGATCTCGCCGACGTCGTCCGTGATGTTGCGGGCAGTTTCGAAGCGATGGCTGCCGGACGCGGTCTTCACCTGGAAGTGCGGGCACCCCAAGGTCAGGTAATGGTCCGAGGAGTGCCTGCGGCGTTGCAGCGGCTGGTGACGTCGCTGCTGGCGAATGCGGTCGACTATGCCCGGTCGACGGTGGGGCTCAACGTTGACCGGAGCGGAAGGGAGGCGGTCCTGACGGTGGCCGACGACGGCCCCGGCCTGCCGCCGGAACTTGAGGGACGCTTGTTCGAGCGTTTTTCCTCCGTCCGTGCCGGCAGCCCCGTGGAACGGGCAGGGGCGGGAACCTCGCGGCACTACGGGCTGGGACTGGCGCTGGCAGCTGAAATCGCGGCACGTTTCGGCGGCACCATCCGCGCGGAATCACACCCCGGGTCCGGTACCTCCCTGACGGTTCGCCTGCCACTGTCCGCGCCGCGTTCCTAGACACGGTTTCTAAGAAATCTCGAAGAATCCGGCGGCAGGATTTAAGTATCAACAAACCGTTTGATGGAGGTGAAGAGACCCATGGCTTTGGGAAGCAAGGCCAAGCGGGCAATAATCTGGACGACCAGTGCCCTTGCCGGAGCCGGACTGCTCGTCGGCAGCTTTTTCACCGGGGCCGCCGTTGCCGAAAACAACGAACTGGAACAGGCAGGTGCCACGTCACAGCAGGAGGACGCCCGGGACCATAACGGGGACCGGGACGACTGGGAGCTTTTTGACCAGGACGGCCAAGACCAGGACGCCGAGAACCAGGACGCCGAGAACCAGGACCAGGACGGCCAGGACGAAGGCGCTGAAAACGGGGACGGCGAGAATCAGGACCAGGACGGCCGTGAACAGCGGCGTCACGGGCCCGCAGACCGGGATGCGGACGGCCGGGACGGTGAGGACAGGCCGGCGACGGACGAGGACCGGGGTGGTCCCGGGGACCGGCCCGACCGGGATGACCACGGACACGGGGATCACCGGGATGGACGGCACGGCGGTGACGGTGACGCTGAAGACGGCAATAATGCCGATAGCGGGGAAGGCTCCGACCAGGCCTGAACCAGGTCACCGGCGTTCCGCCCGGGTCTTCACCCGGAAGGAGCCGGAAGCGGCAGGGCCGGACGCATAGGCGTCCGGCCCTTTGACGTCCGGCGCTGGCGGATCAGCAGGCTGGCGCACCTATACGCCCGGCCGGACGTCCCCCGCCATCCAGGTCAGTCCCCGCGCCGGAGTTCGGGCACCAGGTCCAGCAGATGGGTCTCCACGTAGTCCAATGCAAGCCGCACGGCGCCGGTCGGAACCAGCATCTTGCCCAGGGTGGAAACCGCCACCCGCGGCGGCCTGGCCACGTAGCGTTTCAGTTCCTCCGTCATGACCGGCAGCAGGGCGGTGGCGGAAGCCGCCACTGCACCGCCAACCACGATGAGCCGTGGATCAAAGAAGGAGGACACCGCGGCAAGCACCCGTGCCATCCGGCGGGCGATACGGTCCAGGATGGCCAGGGCCACGGGATCTCCGGCCCCGGCCGCCTCGAACACCAGCCGGGCCGATGCGCGGTTGGTGTCCGGTCCCACGAGTTCCCGGATCCTGCCGTTGTGGCCTTCCTTCAGGGCGGCGCTGCCCCAGACGCGGGCGAGCTTGGCAATACCGTCCTCGTTGCCCACACCGTCCATCATTTCCAGCGCCCCCATGCCGCCGGTTCCGCCCGAGGCACCGTGCAGCAGCCGGCCGGACTCGATGATGCCGCTGCCCAGCCGTTCGCCGGCCAGGATCACGGCCAGGTTGTCTTCCCCGGCACCCACGCCCCGCCAGCGTTCGGCCAGGGCGGCCAGCTTGGCGTCGTTTTCGACCAGCAGCGGCCAGCCCCGGGCCTCGCTGAACTCGTGCGTCAGGCCCAGATCGAACATTGGAGCCACGTCCTGCCCGGGGGCCACCCGGCCTTCACCGGTGACCTGCGCGGCAATGCCCATGCCCGCGCAAAGCACGGAGGCGGCCGTGATCCCGGCATCTTCCAGTGCGGCGTCGACGGCGGCAGTTACCACCCGGCGCCGCTGCTCCGGCTCGCCGCCGTGGCGCGGGAAGCGCGCCTCGGATCCGCCGACGACGGCGCCGGAGAGGTCTGCGGCCAGCACCCGGACGGTGGCAATACCGACGTCGAGGCCCAGGACGTAGCCGGCGCTTTCATTGAACTCGAACCGGCGGGCGGGCCGGCCCTTCTGCCGGTCCAGGCGGGGGGATTCGGCCTCCCGCGCCCAGCCGCGGGCAATCAGGTCATCGCAGACGGCAATCACCGTGGCCCGGGTCAGACCGGTGGCGTTGATCAGGTCGGTGCCCGTCGCGGAGGGGACGGCGCGGAGCACCTGGAGCACCGCGCGCAGGTTGGTGCGGCGCAGGAGCTGCGGGGTGTTCGCGGAGGCGTCCATGGTGTGCCCTTTGACGTGTGGCGGTAATAACAGCATAATTATAGGAGACAATAAATTTAGTTCCTAAATTTAGTTTCAGCATCAAGGAGGCACCAGTGACGGTACGCGTCGGAATCAATGGTTTTGGTCGGATCGGCCGCAATTACCTGCGGGCAGCCCTGCAGCACGGCGAAGGGTTCGAGGTTGTCGCAGTCAACGACCTCGGCGATCCGGCGCAGCTGGCACACCTGCTCAAGTACGACTCCGTTGCCGGACGCCTGGCCGAGAAGGTCACCGTTGAAGACGGCAACCTGGTTGTCGGCGGACACACCATCAAGGTCTTCGCCGAGCGCGATCCGGGCAACCTGCCCTGGGCCGAGCTGGACGTCGACATCGTGATCGAGTCCACCGGCTTCTTCACCAACGCCGAGGATGCACAGAAGCACATCTCCGCCGGTGCCAAGAAGGTCCTGGTCTCCGCCCCGGCCAAGGGCGACGCCTTCACCGTGGTGATGGGTGTCAACGACGGCGATTACGATCCCGATAAGCACAACATCATCTCCAACGCTTCCTGCACCACCAACTGCCTCGGCCCGCTGGCCAAGGTCCTCAACGACGCCTTCGGCATCGAAAAGGGCCTGATGACCACGGTGCACGCCTACACGGCAGACCAGAACCTGCAGGACGGCCCGCACAAGGACCTGCGCCGCGCCCGCGCCGCAGCCCTGAACATGGTTCCCACCTCCACCGGTGCCGCCAAGGCCATCGGCCTGGTGCTGCCGGAGCTGAAGGGCAAGCTGGACGGCTTCGCCATCCGCGTTCCCGTCCCCACCGGCTCCGTCACGGACCTGACCGTCACGCTGGAAAAGGAAGCCACGGTCGAAGAGATCAACGCCGCCTACGCCAAGGCAGCACAGGACCCGCGCTGGGCCGGCATCCTCACCTACACCGAGGATCCGATTGTCTCCTCCGACATCGTGGGCGACCCGTCCTCGAGCATCTTCGACTCCGGCCTGACCCGCGTCATGGGCAACGAGGTCAAGGTTGTTGCCTGGTACGACAACGAGTGGGGCTACTCCAACCGCCTGGTGGACCTGACCGGACTGGTCGCCTCCAAGCTCTAGTCTCCAGCAACACCGCCCGACGGCGCCGCGCCGGACTCCCTGCGAGTCCGGGCGGCGCCGTCGTCGTTTAATGCGGTGTCCAGGAAAACAGAAAAGGAAAAGCGGGGGATCCGTGAACCATTCGTGGTGAGCGGGCATTACAGGGTGTGAACACAGACAAAGAGATTGTGGAGTTCTCGCGCAGCGGCCCCGCCATATTCGGGGAACTCTATGACCGGCACGCGCCGGACATCTACCGGTACGCCGCCCGGCGTGCCGGTGACTTTGCCGCCGAGGACGTGATGGCGGAAACCTTCCTGGTCGCCTTTGAGAGACGGGCGGGTTTTGAGGGGCCGGCCGAGGCTGTACGGCCCTGGCTCTTCGGCATCGCCACCAACCTGCTCCGCCGGCACCACCGCGCCGAGGCACGGATGCTGCGCGCCCTGGCACGCAACGGCGGCCGCGGCCACGCAGCGGACGGACTCGATGCGGTGGATGCGCAGGTCGACGCCGACGGCGACCGCTCCCGGATCGGCGCCGCGCTGGCGGCACTGGCTCCCATCGACCGGGAAGCCATCCTGCTCTATGCCTGGGCGGACCTGACATACGACGCAATTGCCACCGCAACGGGCGTACCCATCGGCACCGTCCGCTCCAGCATCAACCGTGCCCGGCGCAAGCTCCGGGCGGACCTCGGCTTTGCCCTTTTCGACGAAATGGACAGTGATCATGGACGAACTGCACCTGCTCCGCGCAACGCGTAACACCACCGGGACCGTACCTCCGGCTGTCCTGGCCGCGGGCCGGGAGAAACTCATGCAAAAGGCAGCGGAGGAAGCTGCCGCACGACAGCCGGCACCGGTGCTGCACTCCCGCCGGCCCTGGCGACGCACCCTGCTGGCCTCGGCTGCGGCCGCCGCCCTGATCGCGGCACTGGTGGCGGTCGACGTCGTCGGCTCCGATGAGCGCCCGGGTGCCACGGCGGAGGCCGCCGAAGTGCTGAACGATGCCGCTGCGGCAACCATCACCAGCTCCGACCCGATGCTGGCTCCCGGCCAGTACCTGCTGGTTGACACCGACATGGTGGGCACCACCTCCACTGTCACGCCGGAGGGGCAAGAGTTCTCCTGGCTGACCCGCAGGGACCACCAGGTCTACATACCCGCGGACCGGAGCGGGGAATGGGTGTGGATCCGCGAACCATCCAAACCGGTGCAGTTCTTCGATGAGGGGTCCAGACAGGAGGCGGAACGTGTTGGAGCGGGCAGCTCTGACAGCGGTGACGTGTCGCGTGCCCCGCGCGGGGAATTCGGCGGATCGACCCAGCGCGTTCTCAACGACATGCCGTTGCAGGACGCAGTTGAGGACGCACCCCGGGACCCCCGGCAACTCCTCGACCTGCTTTATGAAGGCAATGCCGGTGGGGGGAATACTCCCGATCAGGAAGCGTTCGAAAGGATCGCTGAAACCCTGGCTACCGGCGCCATCCCGGCGGATCTGCGGGCCGCCCTGTACCAGGCGGCAGCGCTGATTCCCGGTGTCTCCGTTGTTGACCGGGAGGCAGCCCTGGACGGGCGGACCGGAATCTCGCTGGGCATTGGATCGCCCGAGCAAGGTTTCCGGAGTGAGATCATCATTGATCCGGAAACCGGCCTGATGGTTGGTGAGCGGACGGTGTTGTTGGAAGACGGAAGTATCTTCCCGGCTGGCACCGCGCTCGGATGGTCCGCGATCACCACCTCGGTGGTAGATTCGACGCCCTAGGAAACCTACGCTGCGGAAATTCCCACGCTTTGATGCGGGTGTTGCCGCTGTGGTCCCTTCCGGCACAGCAGTCACAGAGCGTGGGAAGTCCGGCGACTGGTTTCAGCAGACCCTTGCGGGACCTGTCGATTGTCGATAAGTATTGGTTGTCCTTCAATCGACAACCGTCCTTCAACCGACGGGTCCCGTAGGGAGAAACGTGATGGGAAAAGCAACCATCCTGGCGTTGCGGATTGTGCTGGTCCTGGTGTTCCTCGGCACCGTCTTTGTCCAAGCCGTGATGGTGCCGCTGTTCTATGCGGACCTGGCCGAGGCGGGAGTTGAAGCCGTGCGAATACCGGTCCTGGTGATCGTGGTGCTGGGCATCGCTGCCTTCCAGGTCTGCCTGGTGTGCGTCTGGCACCTGCTGACCATGGTCCGGCGGGGGACCGTCTTCTCCTCCGGAGCCTTCCGCTACGTGGACGTCGTGATTGCAGCGCTGTCCGCAGCCGCACTGCTGCTCTTTGCGCTGGGGGCCGTACTGGCGCCCGGCGAGGCGGTGGCCCCCGGCGTCGTCCTGCTGGTCGGCGGCATGGGAGTGACAGTAGCTGCCGGTGCCCTGCTGGTCCTGGTGATGCGGGCGCTGCTGGCCTCCGCCGTCGACACGGCGGCCGAAGCCAGCCACCTGCGTGCCGAACTCGGCGGGGTGATCTGATGCCGATTGTCGTGGACATCGACGTCATGCTGGCCAGGCGCAAAATGCCCGTGGGTGTACTGGCCGAGCGGATCGGCATCACGCCGGCAAACCTTGCCGTGCTGAAGAACGGCCGTGCCAAGGCGGTCCGGTTCACCACCCTCGCCGCGCTGTGCGACGTGCTGGACTGCCAGCCCGGGGACCTGCTGCGCTGGGAACCGGAAGCGGGGCCGCAACCGAAGGAAACGGAAGCGGATGGAACCGCTTCCCGGCCGGACGCCGTCGGACGGCCGGGACAGTAACTCTTACGGCTCCCGGTGCTGCTCCAACACCCGCCCCAGGACCCGGGCACCCTCACCGAACGCGCCGGGGTTGGGCCCGGAGTAGTTCAGCCGCAGATAGGCGCCCGCCTGTTCGGCCGGAAACCACTCGTTCCCCGGGGCCACGCGGACGCCGGCGGCCTCGCAGTCCCGGGTCAGGACGGCCAGGTCCGTGGAATCCGGCAGCCGGACCCAAAGGTTCAGTCCGCCCTTGGGTACCGCCTCCACCCGGGCCAGCGGAGCATGTTCCCGGAGGGCATCAACCAACAGGTCCCGCCGGCCCGCCAACCGCGGCCGCAGCTGGCGCAGATGCGTCCGCCAGGCCGGTTGCGTGACGACGTCGAGCGCCACTGCCTGCAGGATCCCGCTGACGTACACGGCGGAGGCCTGGAAATCCGCGAGCAGTCGTTCGCGTGCGGGGCCGCGGGCAATGACGGCGGCCACCCGTACCGCCGGTGAAATGCTTTTGGTGAGGGAGCGCAGGTAGACCACGTGCCCGGCGTCGTCCTGGGCGGCCAGGGGTGCAGGGTCGGCGGCAATGCCGAAGTCGTGCGCCCAGTCGTCTTCGATCAGGAAGGCCCCGTGCCGGCGGACCGTCTCCAGCACCTGCCCGGCACGTTCCCGGGACCAGTAGGCGCCGGTGGGGTTGGCGAAGGCGGGCTGGGCGTAGAAAGCACGCGCTCCCGTCTGCGCGAAGGCGCGGGCCAGCTCGTCCGGGTCCGGACCGTCGCTGCCGCTGGGCACGGGGACCACGTGCACTCCGGCCTGCGCGGCGGCCAGGATGGCACCCCAATAGGTGGGCGATTCCATCAGCAGCGGCCTGCCCGGGCCCACCAGTGCGCGGAACGCGGCACTGAGTCCGATCTGGCTGCCCGGCAGGATCACGACGTCGGAGGCGGCCGGCGGGGCGACGCCGGCGGGCGCGCCGGCGCCCAGTTCGGCGGCAAACCACGCCCGCAGTTCCGGCAGGCCGGCGGCCGGGGAGCGGGAGAGCGCTGCGTCGCTGCGGGCGGCCCGGGTGAAGGCTGCCCGGACAAGCCGGCCGGGCAGAAGTTCCGGATCCGGGTAGCCGGAGTGCAGGGCAATGACATCGTCGGCCACGGTGCGCATGGCGCTGGAGAGGGTGGGCAGGGTGCGGGGTGCGCCGAGGGCGGCGGTCTGCCAGCCGTAATCGGGGACCCGTGCAACGCTGCGGGCGCGGACGAAGGTCCCTGCGCCGGGCCGGCTGTCCACCAGGCCCAGGGAGGCCAACATCCGCAATGCCTTCTGCACCGTCACCGGGCTGGCACCGTACCGTGCCACCAGCTCGCGGGTGGACGGCAACTGTGCCCCGGGCGCTGCAGCGGAGATCCACGCACGGAGGTCTGCCGCAATCCGGTCCGCACTGCTACTATCTGCCATGAAGCCACATAATAGCGCTACTCTTCCGGTGCCCACAGTGCTACCGACAGGTCGCGAGGGCCTGTGGTGGGGCCTGCTGGGCGTCACCGCGTTCTCCTTTACCCTCCCGTTCACCCGCATCGCCGTGGCGGGCGGCATGGCACCGCTCTTTGCCGGATCGGGCCGGGCGGTGGTGGCCGCCCTGCTCGCCGCGGTCGCGCTGGCCGTCACCCGGCAGCACCTGCCGCGGGGCACACAATGGGCACGGCTGGCGCTGGTGGGCGGGGGCGTGGTGGCCGGTTTCCCGCTGTTGACATCTTTCGCGCTGGCCACTGCGCCTGCCAGCCACGGGGCCGTCGTTATTGCGCTGCTGCCCGCCGCGACGGCCGCGATGGCGGTCCTGCGCACCCATGAACGTCCGCCCCGCCGGTTCTGGGTGCTGGCGGCCGTGGGGGCTGCGGCCGCCGTAGGGTTCGCCGCCCTTCAGGGCGGCGGCCTGGCCGGACTGCATCCGTCAGACCTGCTGCTGTTCGCCGCGGTGCTTGCCGGGGCGGTGGGATACGCGGAGGGCGGCATCCTGGCCCGGGAACTGGGCGCCTGGCAGACCATTTCCTGGGCGCTGGTCCTCACCTCACCGGTGATGGCAGCCCTGACCATGGTCAGCCTCGCCGGGAGTGCCCCCGCCGTCGGTCCGGCGGAGTGGGCAGCCTTCGCCTATCTGGGCGTGGTGAGCATGTTCCTGGGCTTCTTTGCCTGGTACCGCGGACTGGGCATCGGTCCGATGGCCCAGGTCAGCCAGGTGCAGCTCGCCCAGCCGGTGCTGACCATCTGCTGGGCCGCCCTTCTGCTGCACGAGCGGCTGACGTGGGCCACCGTCCTGGGCGGTCTTGCGGTCATCCTGTGTGCCGGCGTTGCGGTCCGCACCCGCGGACGGAAAGCGCCGGCGCCGTCGTCTCCGATCCCCGAACCTGCGGCCTAGGGCCAGGAGTCCTCCTCCTCGTGGCAGATGAGCATTTCGCGGACCTCGCAGCCGGCGGGCTGGGTCAGGGCAAAGAGGATGGCGTCCGCCACCCGGCGCGGATCATTGAGCCGCGAATCGTCCTGCGGCCGGTACTGCTCGGTGCGGTCGTCAAAGAACCGTGTTTTCATGCCGCCGGGAATCATGGTGGTCACGCCCACGCGGCCGGCGGTTTCGGCCGCAAGGGCGCGGCTGAAGCCGATCACCCCGAACTTGGAGGCACAGTATGCCGTAGCGTCCGAGACGGCCTTGAGTCCCAGCGTGGAAGCCACCGTGATGACCCTGCCGTGGGAGGCGGCCAGATAGGGCAGTGCCGCCCGGACCACGGAGACCGTGCCCAGCAGGTTCACCCCGATGACCTTCTCCCATTCCTCCGCCGCCACGTCTTCAAGCCGGCCGCAGCGGTCAATGCCGGCGGCGGTGACCACGGCATCCAGTCCGCCCAGGATTTGTACCGCTTCCTGGACTGCGGCCTCCACGCCGGCGCGGTCCGCCACATCCACCTGCACCGCCTTGGCCCCGGTGACGGCACTGATGTCGCGGTCCAGCACCACCACGCTGCCGCCGGCCTCGGCAACGGCGGCGCTGACGGCGGCACCCAGCCCGGAGGCGCCGCCGGTGACAAGGACCCGGCCGGTGAAAACCGCGGGAAGCGGGCGCGCCTGCAGTGCGGTATCCGGGATCGGGTCAGTGGCCGGGACAAGGCCGGGATCGGGGACTGGACTGGCGGGGACAAGGCCGGGATCGGGCAGGGCGGCCGGTACGGGGGCTGTGGGGGACAGGCTCATGGGGATTCCTTTCGGTGGAACGGCGTTCGGGTCAACAGGGTTTTGGCAGGGAGGGAGCGTCGGGGAAACGCGTCCGGAGGATCAGCCCACTTTCGCCAGGGCGGAGGCCAATGCGGTGGTGGAGCGGGCCGGATGGAACGGGACCGTGACCGTTTCCCCGCCCCACGAGCGGACCAGCGCCGCTTCGGGCAGTTGGTCCTCGCGGTAGTCCCCGCCCTTGACCCAGATGTCCGGACGCAGCCGCTCCAGCACCGCCGCGGGGGTGTCCTCCTCGAAAATGAGAACCCCGTCCACGCATTCCAAGGCCTGCAGCAGTTCGGCCCGGTCATCGGCCCCGATGATCGGGCGTGCCTCACCCTTGAGCCGGCGCACGGAGTCGTCGGAGTTCAGGCAGACAATCAGGCAGTCGCCCAGCCCGCGGGCGGCCAGCAGGGTCCGGGCATGCCCGGCGTGCAGCAGGTCGAAGCAGCCGCCGGTGGCCACCACGGTTCCGCCGCGTTCGCGCACCCGTGCTGCCGTGGCCATGGCATCGGGGACCTCGCTGACCAGCAGGGGCTGCTCCATGTCCAAGGTGGCCACGCCACCGGCGGCCAGGAAGGACGCGGCGGCACCAACGGCGCCTTCAACCGCGGACTCCAGCCCGTCGCCGTCGAGCAGCCGGACAATAAGGGACGCGGCAAACCGGTCACCGGCACCGCAGGTGTCGCCGTCGGGAATCTTCGGGGCAGGCAGGACCTGGGCCAGCCCGGCGGCCGGCAGCGCCAGCGCTCCCTGAGCGCCCATGGTGACCACCACCGAGCGGCTCTGCCAACGTTGCAGCAACCGTTCGGCGGCGCGGAGCCCCGCGGGCACCCCGCCCGGTGCCTCCCCGGCGGCCTGCAGCGCCTCGGTGAGG
>NZ_JBNHFG010000041.1:0-20701 GCF_059090025.1 Arthrobacter sp. Y3224198 | reverse complement strand
GGGCCGCCCAGCCGGCGTCCGAGGGCTGCCAGCGGGCCGCTTCGATCACCACCCGGTAACCGGCGCCGTCGTCGTCCGGAGTCCCCCGCACGGGCGTGCCCTCGCTCCGGTAGTGCTCCCAGGCGCGGCCCCCGTGGCACTTGGGCGGTTGGCCGGAGGCCCGCAGCACCCGCCACCAGCAGACTTCGCTGCCGCGCAGCGACATCACCGCACCCACCTGGCGGGGTCCGCCGGCACCGAGCAGTTCGGCGATGTCGCCGTAGGAAAGCACCCGGCCGGGCGGGATGAGATCCGCCACACCCAGCACCGCATCGGCGTAGTCCCTGCGCATATCCGTAGCGTACCGAGGCCGCCGCGCATGCCGCCAATCCCGGGATTGTCACTGCCCGCCGGTAGGTTTGAAGCATGAACAGCTGGCAGAATCTTCCCCGCGCGGCCTTCGATCTGGAGACCACCGGACGGGACCCGCAGACCGCACGGATCGTGACCGCATCCATCATCCTGGTCAACGGCAGGGGCGAAACCCTGCAGCACCATGAGTGGCTGGCCTGCCCGGAAGTCCCCATCCCCGCGGAGGCGGCTGCCATCCACGGCATCACCAACGAGCGGGCACGGGCAGAGGGTGGCAACCCCGCTGCCGTCACTGCCGAGGTCGCCGAAGTGCTGGGCGGCATGTTTGCGGCCGGGATCCCGGTACTGGCCTTTAATGCCTGCTACGACTTCACCGTGCTGGCCCGCGAGTGCGAACGCTTCGGGCTGCCGGTGCCGAATCCGGAACCCGTCATCGATCCCTACATCCTGGACAAGCAGGTGGACCGGTTCCGCCGCGGCAAGCGGACCCTCACTGCCATGGCCGAGCATTACGGCGTGGGGTTCGAGAACGCCCACACCTCGGCAGCAGACGTTGCCGCCACCCTGGCCGTGGCCGCCGTCATGGTGGAAAAGTACCCGGAGCTGCAGTGCGATGCCGTCACGCTGCACCGCGCCCAAGTGGGCTGGGCCGCAGGCCAGGCGGCCAGCTTCCAGGAATACCTGCGGCGCCGGGACCCCGAAGCCGTCATCGACGGCAGCTGGCCTTTCCGCCCGACTGAGGACCACGACCGGGCAGCGGTCCTGGACCCGGCCTGATCCCGGCCGGTTCCCGACCCGAGCCGACATCCCGGCCCGACCCGACATCCCGGCAGGCGTCACGGTTCTTCACAGGCGGACCCGGTGACGGGCGGCAGGCCCCGTCATGCGATACTGGTAGATGTGTCAGGCGCTGATGGCGCCCCAGGCGGACCGCGCACCCCGTGCGCGCATGTACCGTCTCGCGCCACGAGATTGGCAGGCACCCTCCGCACGGCCGGCGTCTCGGCACGGCACGAATCCGTGCCCTCTTCGCCATGCCCGGCCGCACACGCACATGACGAGGACCAATGATCACAGTTACCGACCTCCGCAAGGTCTACTCCCAGGGCGACCGCATTGTCACCGCCCTCGACGGTGTAAGCCTGAGCGTGCCGAAGGGTTCCATCCACGGGATCATCGGCCACTCCGGCGCCGGCAAGTCCACGCTGGTGCGTTGCCTGACGCTGCTTGACCGGCCGACGTCGGGCTCCGTCACCATCGACGGCCGCGAACTGACCGCCGTGAAGGACTCCGAGATCCGCGCCGCCCGCCGCCGGATCGGCATGGTGTTCCAGCACGCGAACCTCATGGATTCCCGCACCGCGGCTGCCAACATTGCGCATCCGCTGGAACTGGTGGGCACCCCGAAGAGCGCCATCGACGCCCGGGTGAAGGAACTGCTCGGCCTGGTGGGCCTGGAAGGCTTTGCCGGTGCCTACCCCGCACAGCTCTCCGGCGGACAGAAACAGCGCGTGGGCATCGCCCGCGCCCTGGCGGCCGACCCCGACGTGCTGCTCTGCGACGAGCCGACGTCCGCCCTGGATCCGGCCACCACGGACGACATCCTGGACCTGATCTCGGACCTCACCCGGCGCCTGGACCTCACGGTGCTGATCATCACGCATGAGATGAACGTGGTGAAGCGGATCTGCGATTCCGTGTCCCTGCTGGAAGCCGGGCGCGTTGTCGAACACGGGCCGCTGCGCGAGGTCGCCTCGGACCTCCGCGGCCGCCTGGCCAAGCAGCTGATCCCGCTGCCGGCCACTCCCCCGTCCCCCGGCGGGCCCGTCCTTGAACTGCTGTTCACCGGGCAGACCACTTCGGACCCCGTCCTCTCGGCCCTGACCCGCCGGTTCGATACCGATGTCAACGTCCTGGCCGGCAGTGTGGAACTGCTGGCCGGCACCCGCTTCGGACGGTTGCGGATCCAATTGGACACCCACACGGACATGACCGCCGTCCATGAATACCTGGCCCTGCAGGGCGTCGCCGTGGAGGTGGCCGCATGAATTTCCTGACTGAACTCTTCGACAATCCCGGCATCACCAAGGCCCTGCCGGAAGCCGTGATCGAAACCCTGCAGATGGTGGGCATCTCCGGGGTCTTCACCCTGCTGATCGGCCTGCCGCTGGGCGTTTTCCTGCACACCAGTGCCCCCGGCGGGCTGCGGCCGCTGCGCATCACCAACCGGATTGTCAGCGACATCATCGTGAACATCACCCGTTCGGTGCCGTTCGCGATCCTCGCCGTCACCCTCATTCCGCTGGCCCGCCTGATTACCGGCACCTCCATCGGCCCCGTGGCCGCCTCGGTATCGCTGAGCATCGCCACCATCCCGTTCTTCGCCCGGCTGGTCGAAAACGCGCTGCGCGACGTCTCCGGCGGCAAGATCGACGCCGCCCTCGTTATGGGTTCCACCAAGATGCAGGTTGTCACCAAGGTGCTGCTGCGCGAAGCCCTGCCGGGCCTGGTCGCAGCCCTGACCACCACCCTCGTGACCCTGGTGGGCTACTCCGCGATGGCGGGCATCATCGGCGGCGGCGGCCTCGGCCGGCTGGCCTACAACTACGGCGTGCAGCGCTTCGACACCCAGGTGATGGTGGTGACCATCGTGATCATCGTTGCCCTGGTACAGATCATCCAGCTCCTCGGTGACTGGTTCTCCCGCCGGGTGGACCACCGGTCCGCTTCCGGTGCGGCCCGTCGGCGCCGCCCCGCATCCGCCGCTGCAGTACAGGCGGACGGCGGCCCTGCCGCGGCCCCGCGCTCCGCGGACCGCGCCCCCGACGACGCCACCGTCTGACCCCAGTTTTCCACCGCCGCCGGGCACTGCCCGGCGGCCTGCGGATCTGCAGCCAGTAGCCGCTAGCTGCACCCCACCCGACCAGCGGAGTTCCGCCTCGGGTTACCCGAAAGGAACGCATTCGATGCGTAAAGCACTTACCCTCGTTGCCACCGGTGTGGCCACGGCTCTGGCGTTGACGGCTTGTGGTGGATCCGAGTCCACCCCCAGCGCCGTAGAGAGCCTTGACCCCGCAAACCCGGTAACCCTGACCGTGGGCGCCAGCCCGACGCCGCATGCCCGGATCCTGGAGTTTGTCCGCGACAACCTCGCCGAAGAGGCCGGGCTGAAGCTCGAGATCCAGGAATTCGACGACTACATCACGCCCAACATTTCCCTGGACGACGGCGACAGCGACGTCAACTACTACCAGCACCTGCCGTACCTGGAATCCCAGATGGAGTCCCAGGGCTACGACTTCGAACACGGCGAGGGCATTCACGTAGAGCCCTACGCAGCGTTCTCCGAGAAGCACAAGGATGTCTCCTCCATTGAGGACGGAGCCCGCGTGATGGTCACCAACGACCCCTCCAACCAGGCCCGTGCCCTGAAGATGCTGGAAGAGGCCGGACTGGTGAAGGACATCGCAGACGATTCCTCGGTGCTGACCCTGACCGATGAGCAGAACCCGAAGGACCTGGACTTCCAGGAAAACCAGCCGGAGCTCCTGGTCAACGACCTCGGCGACCCCACGGTGGACCTGGCGATCATCAACGGCAACTACATCCTCGAGGCCGGCCTGAGCACCGACGATGCCCTGCTGGTTGAATCCGTCGAGGACAACCCCTACGCCAACTTCCTGGCCTGGAAGGCCGGCAGCAAGGATGCCCGGATCGACAAGCTCGAAGAGCTCCTGCACTCCCCCGAGACCAAGGCCTTCATTGAAGAGACCTGGCCCAACGGCGACGTGACCGCAGCCTTCTAGCCATACCGGCCGGAACAGTAAAAAGCCCCGCACCTAAAAGGTGCGGGGCTTTTTAGTGTTTCACCGGTCCTACTGCTCCGGCTTCGCCTCCGCGGCGGCCTTCGCGGCTGCCGGCAGGGCATCGTAGACCCGGTTCATCGCGGCGTCGTCGTGCGCACCGGAGAGGAACCAGGCCTCGAAGACCGACGGCGGCAGGTAGACCCCGGCGTCGAGCATGGAGTGGAAGAACGGCCGGTAGCGGAAGGCGTCCTGCGCCTGGGCCTGCTCGTAGTTGTGCACGCCGGTGGCGGAGGTGCCGAAGGCGACGCTGAACAGGCTGCCGGCGCGCTGGATGCTGTGGTCCACGCCGGCGGCGTCCAGCTCGGCGGACACCGCCGCTGAGAGTTCGGCGCTGCGGGCATCCACCGTGGCGTAGACCTCTGCGGTGGCGGCCTTCAGGGTTGCCACGCCGGCTGCCATGGCGATCGGGTTTCCGGAGAGGGTGCCGGCCTGGTAGACCGGGCCGAGCGGTGCCAGGTAGTCCATCACATCGGCGCGGCCGCCCAGGGCAGCCACGGGCATTCCGCCGCCAATGACCTTGCCGAAGGTGAACAGATCCGGGCTCCAGCCCTCGACGGCGCCGGTCAGGCCCCAGTAGCCGGCCGGTCCGGTGCGGAAGCCGGTGAGGACCTCGTCCAGGATCAGCAGGGCGCCGTGGGAGGTGGTGATGCGGGACAGGGCGGCGTTGAAGCCTTCGTCCGGGGTCACCACGCCCATGTTCGCGGGGGCGGCTTCCGTGATGACCGCGGCAATGTCGGCACCGTGTTCGGCGAAGGCCTTTTCCACGGCCGCAATGTCGTTGTACGGCAGCACCAGGGTTTCGGCGGCGGTGGCCGCCGTCACGCCGGCGGAGCCGGGCAGGGCAAGGGTGGCCAGCCCGGATCCGGCGGAGGCCAGCAGCCCGTCCAGGTGGCCGTGGTAGCAGCCGGCGAACTTGATCACCAGGTTGCGGCCGGTGTAGCCGCGGGCCAGCCGGATGGCGGTCATGGTGGCTTCGGTCCCGGTGGAGACCATCCGCAGCCGCTGAACGGCCGGCACCCGGTCCATGACCAGCTGTGCCAGCTCGGCTTCGGCCGGGGTGGAAGCACCGAAGGACAGGCCGTTGTCGACGGCGGCATGCACAGCGGCCAGGACGTCGGGGTGGGAGTGCCCCACCAGCGCCGGGCCCCAGGAGCAGACAAGGTCCACGTACTCGCGGCCCTCGGAGTCGGTGATGTAGGGGCCCTTGGCGGAAACCATGAACTTGGGCGTGCCGCCCACGGAGCCGAACGCCCGGACCGGGGAGTTCACGCCGCCGGGCATCAGGGCCCGGGCACGGTCAAAAAGTTCCTCGTTTGAGGCTGAGACAGATGGGGACATTACTTGCTTTCCTTCAGCCAGGCCGCCAGCTCGGTGGCCCAGTAGGTGAGAATCATGTTCGCGCCGGCCCGCTTGATGCCCAGCACGGACTCTTCGATGGCCCGGCGGCGGTCAATCCAGCCGTTGGCGGCGGCCGCTTCAATCATCGCGTACTCGCCGGAAATCTGGTAAGCGCCCACCGGCACCGGAGACATGGCGGCAACATCGGCCAGCACGTCCAGGTAGCTCATGGCCGGCTTGACCATGACCATGTCGGCGCCTTCTTCCAGGTCCAGCTCCACTTCGAGCAGCGCCTCGCGGCGGTTCGCGGCATCCATCTGGTAGGTCCGGCGGTCGCCCTTGAGCTGGGAGTCCACGGCTTCGCGGAACGGGCCGTAGAACGCCGAGGCGTACTTGGCGGCGTAGGCGAAGAGCGAAACGTCCTGGTAGCCGGCGGCGTCCAGGGCCTGGCGGATTACGGCAATCTGGCCGTCCATCATGCCGGACGGGCCCAGTACATGTGCGCCGGCGCGGGCCTGCTCCACGGCCATCCGGCCGTAGATCTCCACGGTGGTGTCGTTGTCCACCACGCCGTTTTCATCCAGCACGCCGCAGTGTCCGTGGTCGGTGAATTCGTCCAGGCAGACATCGCTCATGATGACCAGGTCATCGCCCACTTCCTCGCGCACGGCCCGGATGCCGCGGTTGAGGATGCCTTCCGGGTCGGTGCCGGCACTGCCGACGGCGTCGCGCTCGGCAGGAATGCCGAAGAGCATGATGCCACCCACGCCCAGTTCAACTGCTTCCGCTGCGGCTTTCTTCAGCGAGTCCATGGTGTGCTGGACGACGCCGGGCATGGAGGTGAGCGGGTTGGGCTCGGTAATGCCCTCGCGGACAAAAGCGGGCAGGATCAGCTCGGCCGGATCCAGCCGATACTCGGCAGTGAGCCGCCGCATGGCGGGGGTCGTGCGGAGCCGGCGGGGACGGTGCTGGGGGAAGCTCATAGAGGTAAATCTGCCTTCCGGTAGTGAGGGAACTAAGTAGTGGGACCCATAGGCATAGCAATGGAGAGGGCCTGCGCTATTCCCGCCGGGGTGGGCTGCTTCGCCACTGCGTGCGGGGGTACGCCAAGCTCGCGCATGCGTGCCGCCGTGCTGTCGCCGATGGCCACGAGCGTGGTCCCGGCCGGAACCGGGGCGCAGCGCCGCACGAAGCGGACGGCAATGCTCGGGGAGGTCAGGACGACGGCACGCGGCCCGGCGGGCGTCCACGCCGGGAAGGCTTCGGGGTCCAGCAGGTCACCTCCGGATGCCGCCGGGGTGAAGCGGACACCTGTGGCCGGGTAGTCCACGGTGCAGTAGGCGGTCACGGCGCGTACGTCCCAGCCCAGCGATGTCAGTGCGTCGTGCAGGGAAGGGTCGGCGATGTCGGCCTGCGGCAGCAGCACCCGCAGGTCCCCTCCTTCCGGGTCGGAACCGGAGGGATCCGGCCAGGACGCCGCCAGGCCACGGGCGGACTGGTCCGCCTCGGGCATGAAGTCGATGTCGAAGCCGATCTCCTCCAGTGCTTGCCGGGTGCCGGCGCCCACGGCGGCAATGCGTGTCTCATCGGGGACGACGGCGGCCGGCCGGATGCCCAGTGCCGCGCACCGGCGGGTGACGGCCCGGACGGTGGTGACGGAGGTGAAGACCACCCAAGCGAAGCGGCCGGCTTTCAGCGAATTCAGGGCCCGGTCCAGCAGACAGGTATCCGAGGGAAACTGGAAGTCGATCAGCGGCATCAGTGCTACCGTGGCACCGCAGTCCTGCAGCTCCCGGACCATGGCCGAAGCCCGGTCCGGGGTGCGGGGAAGGACGACATTCAGTCCGGTGAGGTCCGGCCCGTTGTGCGTGGCTGGCATGTCAGCGGTTTCCGGGGCAGCGCATCAGCTGGCAGGCAGGTCGGTGAGCCCGGCGGCTCCCGCCGCCAGCAGCTCCTCCGCCACCTGCACGCCCAGGGCGCGGGCAGCATCTTCGGTCAGTTCCCCGGCGGTCCCGGTGCGGCGCAGCAGCTTGGTGCCGTCGTCGCTGCACACCACGGCTTCGAGGGTGATGCTGTCCCCTGCCACATGGGCGAGGGCACCCACCGGTGCGGTGCAGCCTGCTTCCAGCCGGCCCAGCATGGCCCGTTCGGCGGCGACGGTCAGGCGGCTGTCGCGGTGGTCGTAGTCCGCCAGCGCCTTGGCCAGCTCACCGCCGTCGGCGTCCGCGTCCCGGCATTCAACGGCCAGCGCGCCCTGCCCGGGAGCGGGCAGCATCACGGCGGGGTGGATGTATTCGGTGACCACGTTCAACCGGCCGAGGCGGGCCAGTCCGGCAGCGGCCAGCACCACGGCGTCCAGGTCCCCGGGCGCGCCTTCCACCAGCCCGGCGACGCGGCCCAGGCGGGTGTCCACGTTGCCGCGGATGTCGACGATCTCAAGGTCCGGCCGGGCCGCACGCAGCTGGGCAGCCCGCCGCGGTGACCCCGTGCCGACCTTCGCCCCGGCGGGCAGTTCCGCCAGGGTCAGGCCGTCACGGGCGCAGAGGACGTCGCGGACGTCCACGCGCTCCGGAATGGCGGCCAGGGCCAGCCCGGGTGCCGCAGCGGTGGGCAGGTCCTTGAGCGAATGCACCGCCACGTCGCAGTCACCGCGCAGCAGCGACTCGCGCAGCGCGGCAACGAACACTCCGGTGCCGCCGATCTGGGACAGCGCGGCACGGTTGACGTCGCCTTCGGTGCGGACCCGCACCAGTTCGACGCCGAAACCGCCCAGCGCGGCAAGCGCTTCGGCCACCGTGGTGGTCTGGGTGACCGCCAGGGCGCTGCCCCGGGTTCCTACCAGAACGGGCGAATGTGCCACTACTGCACACCCACGGTGGAGTCGGCACCGGCGATGGTCGGCTTCTCGCCGCGCAGGTTGGCGCAGCAGCCGGGACGGCAGACGTCGTACCACGGGCCGAGCGGGGTGAGTGCGGGGCGGTCGGCGATGTTGTTCTCCACCGTCCGTTCCTCCACCAGGTCCACCAGGCCGGAGACGAAGGTCTCGTGGATGCCCGGGGTGGGAGTCCGGTCCGCCGCCAGGCCGAGTTCCTTGCAGGTGTCCATGGCCTCGGTGTCCAAGTCCCAGACAACCTCCATGTGGTCGCTGACAAAGCCGAGCGGAACAATCACCACACCGTTGACGCCCTTGGCGGGCAGTTCGGCAATGGCGTCATTGATGTCGGGTTCCAGCCAGGGGATGTGCGGTGCGCCGGAGCGGGACTGGTAGACCAGCTGCCAGTCCATCCCTGCCGCTTCCGGCACCCGGTCCATGATGGCCCGGGCGTTGGCCAGGTGCTGCGCTACGTAGGCGCTGCCCTCTTCGAATTCGCGGTCGCGCGGGCCCGAGGCCTCGGCGTCGGCCGTGGGGATGGAGTGGGTGGAGAAGAGGATTTCGATCTTCCCGTCCGTGATGCCCCGGGCATCAAGCTGCTCGCGCACCTTGGCCACGGACTCGCGGACCCCGTCCACGAACGGCTCCACGAAGCCGGGGTGGTCGAAGTACTGGCGGACCTTGTCCACCTGCAGCTTCTTGTCCAGTCCGGTCTTGAGCAGGTTCATGCCCAGGTCTTCGCGGTACTGGCGGCAGCTGGAGTAGGAGGAGTAGACGCTGGTGGTCACCATCAGGATCCGGCGGTAACCGCTGTCATACGCTTCCTGCAGCACATCCTTGATGTACGGCGCCCAGTTACGGTTGCCCCACAGGACGGGCAGTTCCACGCCGCGGCGCGCAAGCTCACCTTCGAGGGCAGCCTTCAGCGCACGGTTCTGCTCGTTGATGGGGCTGATGCCGCCGTTGGCCCGGTAGTGGGTGGCCACCTCTTCCAGGCGCTCATCGGGGATTCCGCGGCCGGCGGTGACGTTGCGCAGGAAGGGAATAACGTCTTCCTGGCCTTCCGGCCCGCCAAAGGAGGCCAGCAGGATGGCGTCATAGTGCTTGGGTTCCATGCGCCCGTTTTCGTCCACGCCCTCAAGCGGGTCGAAGGCGGCGGGCTCGGGGGAAACGGCGGATGTCATTTGAGTACCTCGGCAACTTCGGCGGCCGGGATACGCCGGCCGGTATAGAACGGGACTTCTTCACGAACGTGGTTGCGGGCCTCGGTGGAGCGCAGGTGGCGCATCATGTCGACCAGGTCAACCAGGTTGGGAGCTTCAAGGCCCAGGATCCATTCCCAGTCGCCCAGGGCAAAGGAGGCGACGGTGTTGGCGAGGACCTGGGGGAATTCGCGGCCGAGCATGCCGTGGTCGCGCAGCATCTTGCCGCGTTCCTCGGCGGGCAGCAGGTACCACTCATAGGAGCGGACAAACGGGTAGACGCAGATCCAGGCCTCGGGGTCGATGCCGCGGGCAAAGGAGGGCCAGTGGTTCTTCGAGAACTCGGCGTCGCGGTGCACACCCATGGCGGACCAGGCGATTTCGGTACCGGCAAACAGTTCGGTGCGGCGGATCTGCCGCAGCGCTGCCTGCAGCGCTTCAGGGGCGCTGCCGTGCAGCCACACCATCACATCGGCGTCGACGCGCATTGCGGAAACGTCGTAAAGTCCGCGCACAGTGACGTTATTGGCGCCCAGGCCCTTCGCGAGTGCCTCGAACGCTTCCACGGCCCCGTCGGAAAGGGGTGCTTTAGGAGTCGAGGACCGCTTGAAAACGGTCCAAAGGGTAAAGAACTGTTCTTCGCTGTCGGCCGCTGCGGCGGCACTCGTCTCCATCGTCTCACTCATGATTAACAGTCTGCCCTTTGCACATAGCTAAGTCGAAACAACGCACTTCTACAAAGCGTAGAAAGTGCGCAACATCACACCTGGCCAAGGGCGCCCGCGAGGGTGGCAATACGGGTGCGGGTATCGGCGGTGACGGCGGCCAGGCCCGTGCCTGCCAGCCAGGCTCCGACCGCTTCCAGCCCGGGCACTTCGGCGACGGCAGCGCGTACCGCGGCCACCCGTTCCTTGTGTCCCACGGTCGCGGAGGGCAACGCACCCACCCAGCGGACTACATCCGCGCCTACAACATCGTCGGCGCCGATCCGCACCTGGAGCAGGGCGGAGGCATCGGCCACCGCCTGCCGGAACAGGTCCTCGTCCGGCCGGTCCACCTGGGAGGGCTCTGCTGCGGCATCCTCCGGGGACAGGGCACGGCCGTAGGACAGGCGCAGCACGTGCGTGCCCGGACCCGTGGAGTCCGCCAGCCACTGCCACTTGGCCGTGGCATGGGTGAGGGCCTTGGCGTCCACGCCCTCGACGTCGCGCGCCACCAGCACGCCGGTGCCGCGGGGCATGGCGTCCAGGTCCGGCAAGTCCACCACCAGCGTGACAAGGGCGACGCCGGGTCCCGGCGCGGGGCGGTAGGCGGCCACTTCCGGCAGTGCCGCGGAGAGCAGGTCCACGGAAGCGGGGCCGTCAGCGGCCACTACCACCGCGTCCGCGGCAATCTCCTGCACGCCGGAGCCGTCCGTGAACCGCACATGCCATCCCGCCGTGCCGCGGAGAAGGCTGTCGGCCCGGGCACCGGTGAGCAGGCGGGCACCGGACTCCTCCAGATCGGAGACCAAGGCCTCGCTGAGCCGGCCCATCCCGCCGTCCAGCCCGGCGACGGCGGAACCGGCCGGGGCTGCCGAGCGCATGGCGCCTACCGCGGCGCCGAGGGAGCCGTGGCGGGCCACCGCCGCACGCAGTCCCGGGGCCACGGAATCAACATCCAGCACCTCCGGGTCCGAGGAGTAAACCCCTCCCACCACCGGGGCTACCAGGCGGCGGAGCACGGCGTCGCCCATCCGGGTACGGACCAGCTCACCCAGGCTCATCGATTCGCGGCGGTTAAGCGAGCCCACCGGCAGCACCTTGTCCAGGGCGGCGCGGGCCGCCCCCACCCGGCCGAGCGCCCGGGCAATGTCGGGATCCCGCGGGTCGGCGGGAATGCCGAGGATGCCGCTGGCGGGCATCGGCTGCGCTCCGGCCGGGAGGTCTTCCGCGGCCAGCTGCAGCCAGGAACCGGCCGGGTTGGGCAGGACTACATCTGAGGCCAGGCCCAGTTCCTCAATCAGTTCGGGGACAGCCGTCGAACGGGTGGCGAAGGATTCCGCACCGCTGTCCAGACGGATCCCCGCCACCTCGTGCCGGCCGACGCATCCACCGAAGCGGGGCGAGGCTTCGAGCACGGTGACGCTGATTCCGGCCCGGAGCAAGTCCCTGGCCGCGATCAGGCCGGACACGCCGCCGCCGACGACAACGGCGGACGGACGCCCGGGCTGCACGTCGGCCTGGGTGTCCGGCTTTTCCGGCCTGGCAAGGAAACGGTGGGCCATGGTTACGGCTCCACGGAATGGATCAGTTCAACCACACGGGTCAGGACGTCCGCGTCGGTTTCCGGCGGCACACCGTGGCCCAGGTTGACCACGTGCCCCGGCGCAGCGGCACCGGCAGCGAGGACTTCGCGGACGTGTGTTTCGAGGATCTCCCAGGGCGCACTGAGCAGCGCCGGATCAATGTTGCCCTGCAGCGGCGTCGTCCCGCCCAGCCGGCGGTTGGCCTCGTCCAGCGGCAGCCGGTAGTCCACGCCCACAACGTCCACGCCGACGTCGCGCATGGCCACCAGCAGTTCCGACGTGCCGGTGCCGAAGTGCACCAGCGGGGCACCCAGTCCGCGGACGTGGTCCAGTGCCCGGGCGGAGGCGGGAGCAACGTGCTTGACATAGTCCGCCAGGCCCAGGGACCCCGCCCACGAGTCGAACAGCTGGCCGGCGCTGGCGCCCGCCTCAAGCTGTGCCCGCAGGAACATCCCCGAGGCGTCGGCGGCCCAGGCGGTCAGCGCCTGCCACGCATCCGGATCGGCGTGCATCATGGTGCGCGGGCCCAGATGGTCCCGTGACGGCTTGCCCTCCACCATGTAGGCCGCGAGGGTGAACGGGGCACCGGCGAAGCCGATCAGCGGCTTGCTGCCGAGTTCCGCGACTGTCAGCCGGACGGCTTCCCGGATGGGCTCGAGTGCTTCCTCCGTCAGCCTCGGCAGAGCGGCGACGTCCGCAGCGGTGCGTACCGGCGAACCCAGCACCGGGCCAACTCCGGGAACAATGTCCACGTCCACGCCGGCGAGTTTCAGCGGGATCACGATGTCGGAGAAGAAGATGCCGGCATCCACGTCATGGCGGCGTACGGGCTGGAGCGTGATCTCGGCGGCCAGCTCGGGCCGCAGGCAGGATTCCAGCATGCCGATCCCCTGCCGTGCCTTCAGGTATTCGGGCAGGGACCGTCCGGCCTGGCGCATGAACCACACCGGGCGTCGGGTCGGCTTGCCTCCCCGGTACGCGGTAATCAGGGGGGAATCGGCCGTGCGGCCATCCAGCAGCGGATGAGTGGCGCTAAGAGTCATACCTTGATTCTCTCCAAAATCCCGGCCAAGCGATAACCGGGCCCGGCCGGTTGCTGCCGGTGGCACATCTCACACCGTTAAACGCCCGTTGGAGGGGCGGTTCACACCGGGCCGGTTGAAGGTAACCTCCCGGGGGTGGCTAGTATTGACCTACTGTGGTTCTACTTTCCCTCATTGCTACGCACACCGACGTAGACCTGGAGACTGTCGCCCGCCTGAGTGCCGGCGCCTCCGAGGTCCCGTCTTCGCTGGTCGATTCCGGAACCGCCGTCTCCGGCTCCGTTGTCCTCGCAACCTGCAACCGGTTGGAGGTGTATTGCGAAACCTCCTCTGATGCGGACATTGAAGCCGCGCGCTCCGCCGTTGTAGCGGAAATCAGCAGGCGCTCCGGCATGGCTGAGGACCTGGTCTCCCGCTCCTTTGCCACCAACACCGGCGAATCCGTGGCCCAGCATCTCTTCGCCGTCGGCGCGGGACTTGATTCCGCCGTCGTGGGCGAACGTGAAATTGCCGGCCAGGTACGCCGTGCGCTCATCGAAGCACAGGAAAAGGGCACCGTTTCCGGCGGCCTGAGCCGCTTGTTCCAGACAGCTTCCCGCACCGCCAAGGACGTCGGCGCACTCACAGCCCTCGGTAAACGGGGGCTTTCGATTGTTTCGGTTGCCCTGGGCCTGGCGACCGACCTTTCCGAAAACGACGACTGGTCCGCAAAGTCCGTAGTGGTCTTCGGCACCGGCGCCTACGCAGGTGCCACCATGGCCCTGCTCAAGGAGCGCGGCTGCACCGACATCAGTGTCTACTCCTCTTCCAACCGGGCGGAGTCCTTCGCCGCTTCACGCGGCGGCAGGCCGCTGACCCGCCAGTCGCTTCCCGGCGCACTGGCCAAGGCCGACGTGGTGATCGGCTGCAGCGGCAGCGACAGTCAGGTCAGCGCCGACGACGTGCGCCGCGTCCGGGCATCCGCCGGCAAACCGCTGATCATCATTGACCTGGCCCTCACGCACGACTTCGATCCCGAGGTCCGCGAGATCGACGGCGTCGAACTCATCACCCTGGAATCCGTCCGCCTGGCGGCTCCCGCCGAACAGGTCGAATCGCTCAAGCAGGCCAGCGCCATTGTGGCCGACGCCGCACAGAACTTCTCCAAGCAGCAGCTCAGCCGGGAAATGGACTCCGCCATTGTGGCCCTGCGCCGGCACACGCTGGAGGTGCTGGAGTCGGAACTGGAAAAGGTCCGTGCACAGCACGGCTGCACCGGTGCCGCCGAGGAAGTGGAATTTGCCATGCGCCGCATGGTCAAGCAGCTGCTCCACGTTCCCACCGTCCGTGCCCGCGAACTGGCTGCCAGCGGCCAGCAGGAGGACTACATCCGGGGACTGGAAGCCCTCTACGGCATCACCGTGGGGCGCACCGAAACCCCGGGCGCCGGCAAGGCAGCAGACAAGGGCAGCAGCCGGGCGAAAGACGGCGACGACGCCGAGCCGAAGTCCGCGTAGCGTCAGGTTTACGCACGGCCGTCCCGCTCAGTAAACCGGTTTGTCCGGTTCCACCCGGCGCACCCATTCCAGGATGCCGCCGCTGACGTTGTACACCTCCGGGTAGCCCTGGCTGCGCAGATAGGCGGCCACCTCCGCTGAGCGTCCCCCCGATTTGCAGTGCACGTACACCGCACGTCCCGGCTCGGGCCGGAAGTCGCCGGCCAGCACGGAGGCACGCGGCGCCAGCCGGGCGCCGTCTATCCGGACAATCCCGTACTCCCCCGGCTCGCGCACATCCAGAAGCTCGAAATCCCGCAGCCCTATTGCGCGTTCGGCCAGCAGATCGCGCAGGACCGTCACCTCGACCTCGGGCCCGTCCGGGTCCGGCGGTGCAATGCCGCAGAACGCCTGGTAGTCGCCCAGCTCCGTGACCGGTTCCGCGGCCGGATCCCGGCGGACTTTCAGCTCCCGCCAGCTCATCTCCAGCGCATTGAACACCAGGACCCGGCCCAGCAGGGTGCGGCCGGTGCCGGTGATCAGCTTGATGGCTTCGTTGGCCATGACCGAACCAATCTGCGCGCAGAGCACACCCAGCACTCCCCCTTCGGCGCAGGAGGGCACCGATCCGGGCGGCGGGGCCTGCGGAAACAGGTCACGGTAGGTCGGCCCGTGGGCGCCCCAGAAGACGCTCACCTGCCCGTCAAACCGGAGAATCGATCCCCAGACGTACGGCTTGCCCAGGATCTCGGCGGCGTCGTTCACCAGGTAGCGGGTGGCAAAGTTGTCGGTGCCGTCCACCACCAGGTCATATCCGGCGAAAATCTCCAGCACATTGGAGTTGTCCAGGTGCTCCCGGTGCAGGACCACCCGTACCAGCGGGTTCAGCTCCGCGATGCTGCCCGCCGCGGAGTCCGCTTTGGGGATTCCGACGTCACTCACGCCGTGGATCACCTGACGCTGCAGGTTCGAAACGTCCACGACGTCGTCGTCCACGATCCCGAGCGTTCCCACCCCTGCGGCGGCCAGGTACAGCAGCACGGGCGAGCCCAGGCCGCCGGCGCCCACCACGAGGACCTTGGCGTTTTTCAGCCTCCGCTGGGCGGGTTCCCCGAAACCGGGAATGATCAGGTGCCGGGAGTAGCGTTCGGTTTCGGCGCGGGTCAGTTCCGCCCCGGGCGCCACCAGGGCGGGCAGAACACCTTCAGGCAGCGGTGCGCTTGCTATGGTCATGAAGTCCAATCTAAGCCACGGGTATGGCCGGCGGACCTGTTGGTTCCATAACCCGCAGGTAAACTGATTCTCATTCTCCGTGCAGCGCAGCGCTCCGGAACTGTTGAGAGGTCCACCAGTGAGTAACCAGGCAGCCGGCAAGCCGGTTCGGCTCCCCCGGGAGGAACGCCGCCGCCAGCTGTTGAACGCAGCCCAGGAGGTGTTTGTCAGCAACGGCTTCCACGGGGCGGCGATGGATGAGATCGCCGAAGCCGCGCATGTCAGCAAACCCGTGCTGTACCAGCACTTCCCGGGCAAGCGGGAGCTGTACATGGCCCTGCTGGACAATCATCTGAACACCCTGACGGATTTCCTGCGGACGGCCCTGAATTCCACCACGGACAACAAACTGCGGGTGCGGGAAACCATGCGCGCCTATTTCCGTTTTGTCGCCCAGGACAGCCAGGGGCACCGGATGGTCTTTGAATCGGACCTGACCTCCGATGCCGAGGTCAGTGCCCGCATCGAGGAATTCAACGCCCGCTTCGCCAACAGCATTGCCGGCGTTATTGCCGAGGACACCAAGCTGTCCCATGTCGAGGCGACCCTGCTGGGCCGTGCACTGGCCGGAATGGCGCAGGTCAGCGCCCGGTACTGGCTGGAAACCGACGGTGACCTGGACATCGATGCTGCTTCCGAACTGGTCTACCGTTTAGCTTGGCGCGGAATCAGCCGCTTCCCCAAAGAGATCTAGAGTAGATTTCGATTGATTCGTAATCGTTTACAGGAGGCACCACGGTGGAAGTAAAAATCGGCATTCAGAACGTAGCCCGCGAAATTGTCTTCGAGTCAGGCCAGAGCGCCGACGAAGTGGCTGACGCCGTGGAGCAGTCCCTGGCCAGCGGCGCCCTGCTGCGGCTGAAGGACGTCAAGGGCCGGCTGATCGTTGTTCCGGGTGCCTCAATCGGCTACGTGGAGATCGGTGCCGAGGAAGTCCGCCGCGTCGGTTTCGGCGCTCTCTGACCCGCCTGAGCCATGCTGAGCCTGATCCTCGTCACGCTGACCGCCGTAGCCGCGGGCTTCGCCGTCTGGGCTGCTGACCGGCAGCGTTCCCGGTACGGGACCCTGCTGCTCCCCGGCATTTCCGTGTGCGCTGCCCTGCTCACGTGGGTGGGGCTGCAGGCAGCAGGTGCTGCCTCCTTCGAAGCGGACTGGGTCGGCTGGGCCGTCCCGGCGGCCGTGGCCGTCCTGGCCCCGATTGCCGCCGCCGTCCCCATTGGACGCAGCCGCGGTATGGCGGATGCCGCGGAGACCGAACGCATCCTCCGGCTCTGATCGGAACGTGGGAACCGGGCAAAACAACTAAGGGAGGCAGCGCCGAAGCGCCGCCTCCCTTTGTTGTTGGCGGATTGCGTGACTGATGCCAACCCTACGGCAGGCTCCGGATCCGGGGGTCGGGCACCGCACGGGCGGCAGTGTCCGGGGGTGCCAGCGCCCCTACTTCGCGGGCGAAAACCTCCGCCGCGATGCGGTGGCCCTCCGGGCTCAGGTGCCGGCCGTCCGGGCGGAGGGCGCCGGTCAAGCCGTACTGGGACCACCATTGTCCCGGGCTCAGGAACCTGATGCCTTCCGCACGTGCGGTGGCGGCCAAAACGTCGTCAACTCCCTGGCGGGGTCCGGTACCGTCGCCGATCACCCCCACCATGAGGATCCGGGCGCCCGGATAGCTCTGGCGGATGTCACGGATCAACTGCAACGCTCCGGCCCGGATTGCCTCCGGCGGATAAGCCGTATCGTTGCCGCCGCCCTGCAGGATGATCAGGGACGGGGTACCCCACGGCAGCAGCCACTGTTGTGATTCCAGGGCCTGCGCGTAGCCCGACACCGTCCCGTTACCCTGGACGTAGCCGGTTCCTCCGGCACCTCGGATAACGGCGGGGTAGCCTGCCAGCACAAGGCCCTGACCCACCCAGGTGGACGGTCCCGCTTGCGAATCGCCGATGACCAGCGCCGATTTTTCCACGTCCTCCACGACCACCATGGGGCGGCCCGTTACCGGATGATTAAGGATCTCCCCCGGGAGGGGAGGCAGGGGCGAGGGTGCCGGGGCGATGTCCGCGGCGGGCGGGGACGGTGGTGCGACCACCGCTGCAGGTATCGCCGCGCCCGCGGCGGGCAGGGGCACGGCGTCCACAGTTGATCCTGCCGGGCCGCCGCCCGCCAGCAGGCACACCGCCGCCGCAACGGCGATTACCCGCCCTGCTTTTGTCCCCATGGCCCCCATGCTTCCCCCGCGTATTCCCGGGTTGGTGTCCCCGAGTAGGCTTCGCGCAGCAACCGGCATCCGGCCGGTCCCCGGGCCAACCCGGGTTCTTGCTTCGACGGGAGAAGCGTAACGCGACCTCAGGCCGTCAGGCCGAGAAGGCTCATGCGTTTTGAGTGGTTTCGCGTCAGCTGCGCGGTGAGGGTTTTGATTTCTGCCTCAACCACGTCCTGTCCCTCGCCGTCGAGCAGGCCGCCGACGAAAGCACGTTCAATCACCACGCGCTGGGCCTGGGTCAGCGCCTCGCCAACCAGGCGGCGGCCCCAGAGGGCCAGCCGGGACGCCAGCCGGGGATCGTCCGCCAGGGCAACCCGCAGCCGCGCCTGCAGGATCTCCCCCGGCTGCTCGGTGGCCTTCAGGCCCTGGATCAGGCTGTTGGTTTCGGCATCAAGGCGCGAAGCGAGTGCCGAGTAGAAGTCATCGGAGATGGCGTCCGTAACGTAGAACTTCATCAGCGACTCGTACCAGTCGGCCGGCCGGGTGCGGTCGTGGAAAGCGTCCACGGACGCCTGGAAGGGCCGCATGGCATCTTCCGGATCCACACCCATCGCGCTCAGACGGTCACAGATCAGTTCGAAGTGTGCGTATTCGTGCACTGCCAGGCGTCCCAGTGTGGCCCGGTCATGCAGGGTGGGCGAGAACCGTGCGTCGGAGGACATGCGCTCGAAGGCGGAGAGCTCTCCGTAGGCAATGACCCCGAACAGGTCGGTGAGGAATCGCCGGTAAGTATCGGCAGCAGCGTCCGGGCCGGAAGCGTCAGCCGAAAGGTCCGTGTAGTGCCCGTTAGTCATACCCGCCAGCGTACCTGTCCCCGGTGGCCCGAAGCACAGCCGCGCCCCGCACGCGGGACGCGGATGCACGCCGTTGAGCGGCCTGCGGGTAGAATGGCATCGTAGTAACTGGATGCCCGGTCGTTTGTCATATGAGATTGTTTTAGAACGTTGTATCGACAAGACCCGCAAACCCTACGCGATCTTGAATTTTCGGCCGCCGCCGTGGCCAATGGAGCACAGGCGGCCTGCAGTTGTTAGCCCGCGATCGGCTTCCGCTGGACGCACCGCGTGCGTGCCATCCGCTCCGGGATGGGCTGTGTCAGCCACTCGTCGAGCCTGGCGCCCCGCGCTGCCTAAACTGAACGGTATTTAATTGAACACTGAACTCTCCCAGGCTGACGATCGTCACCTCACTGCTGATGACAGCACCGAAGAACTGAAGGTCGCCGAGACCCTGGCCACCAAGGCCGAGGCAGCGGAAATCCGTGAGCTGACCTTCGCCGATTTCGGGGTCCGCGCGGACATTGTCGAATCACTTTCCGACGCCGGCATCACCCATCCCTTCCCCATCCAGTCGATGACGCTGCCCGTGGCCCTGGGCGGACACGACATCATCGGCCAGGCCAAGACCGGCACGGGCAAAACCCTCGGTTTCGGCATTCCCGCCCTGCAGCGCGTGGTGGCACCGGAGGACGAGGGTTACGCCGACCTCGCCGTTCCCGGGGCACCGCAGGCCCTGATTGTGGTTCCCACCCGGGAACTTGCAGTACAGGTTGCCGGTGATCTGACCACCGCAGCCCGCCGGCGCGGCGCCCGCGTGGTCACCATCTACGGCGGCCGCGCCTACGAACCGCAGATCGAGGCCCTGGCCGCCGGCGTGGAGATCGTGGTCGGCACGCCCGGACGCCTGATCGACCTGTACAACAAGAAGCACCTCTCGCTGAAGAACGTGCGCATTGTGGTCCTGGACGAAGCCGACGAGATGCTCGACCTCGGCTTCCTGCCGGACGTTGAAACCCTGATGGCCGCCACCCCCGCCGTGCGCCAGACGCTGCTGTTCTCCGCCACCATGCCCGGCGCCGTCGTTTCCATGGCCCGCCGCTACATGACCAAGCCCACCCATATCCGGGCCGCGGATCCCGACGACGAGGGCCTGACGAAGAAGGACATCCGCCAGGTGGTCTACCGGGCCCACAACCTGGACAAGGCCGAAGTGGTGGCACGGATCCTGCAGGCCCGCGGCCGCGGCCGCACCATCATCTTCACCAAGACCAAGCGGACCGCCGCCAAGCTCTCCGAGGAGCTGGTGGACCGCGGCTTTGCCGTGGCCGCCATGCACGGCGACCTGGGCCAGGGAGCCCGTGAACAGGCCATGCGTGCCTTCCGCAACGAAAAGGTGGACGTGCTGGTGGCCACCGACGTCGCCGCCCGCGGCATCGACGTCGACGACGTGACGCACGTGATCAACTACCAGTGCCCCGAAGACGAGAAGACGTACCTGCACCGCGTGGGCCGCACCGGCCGTGCCGGCAACAAGGGCACCGCGGTGACCTTTGTGGATTGGGACGACGTCCCCCGCTGGGGCCTGATCAACAAGGCGCTGGGCATGGACCAGGCGGAGCCGGTGGAAACCTACTCCTCCTCCCCGCACCTGTACACGGACCTGGACATCCCCGAAGGCACCAAGGGGCGCCTGCCGCGCAACAAGCGCACGCATGCCGGCATTGATGCCGAAAAGATCGAAGACCTGGGTGAAACCGGCAAGTCCGGCGGACGCGGCTCCCGTGAAGGCTCGCGGGGCGGTTCCGGCCGATCCGACCGCGGCGGACGCGGCGCAGGCGGCGCAGGCCGCAGCGGCCAGCGCGACGGATCCCGCCGCGGCGAGCCGCGTACGGGCGAGTCCCGCTCCGCCGAGCCCCGCAGCACCGAACGGGCCGCCGAATCCCGTCCGGCCGAAAC